>NZ_MVKA01000039.1:0-41010 GCF_002042905.1 Geobacillus sp. LEMMY01 | reverse complement strand
ATTTACGTCAAAAAACCAGAACGGGTCGCAGTATTAGGCTATTTGTTTCTGTTGGCCTTGGCTATTTACCGCGTTTTTCAGCGCCGAGTGCGTCAGTTTATTACTCCAGAACACCCGTTGAAGGGTCCTGGAGGCCGCAAGCTGACCCGGCCGACGGGACAGGCGATTTTTCAGCTGTTTCAATATGTGAACGTCGTCCTGTTCAAGCTGCCGGATGGGCGCATCCAACGCTCACTGGATCGCTCCCTTACCCCTGATCAGCGAAGGATTCTGCAGGGATTGGGCATGGATGAGAGCATCTACGTGTAACGTGATACGGAACGACCAGCGATGGTAAAAAAAGGATTGCCATCGCTCGTTGTGTTGGTCAAAAAGTTATTCTGAAAAACTAAATAAAAAATCCTTTGTTTTGACCTTGTTAGGGTGCGAAATGTGAGTATCAACATTTTTTCACTCACCTTTTTTAACATCATAACCTTTTTCTGTAGGAAGTGAAACATCTATTCAATTTTTAGACTAACATCAGTAGTATGCAATAATTGTTCATTCGAAAAATTCTGTACCTGTTCTCTTGAAGAAGAAAAAAGATCAAAGGGGACATGGGCAATATGACTTTGGAAATGTGTGGAGTTTTACATTAGATATCCTTTTTATTGAGCGAAGGGGCTAGATAATGCCACCAGACTTAGGCTGCGGCATTAGGAGGTAAGGTATGAACACTATTTGGATGATCTTCATCGTAGATCACGACAGAGGTTTTCCGAATTTCTTTCCTATCGCTGCTTATTCATCACAAGAAAAAGCACTCAATAAGTTGGAATCACTACCGAAAAATCATAATTATCAGTTGTTCAGGATTCCAATCGATAATTTTTTGGGGTGATTACTAACAAAATATGTAGTGGAATGGGCAATCTTTATCATGACGTATCTATTCAGCCCAGTACTAGCGAGATTTTCAGAATCCAGCACCAATAGGGCATTCCCAGTATCGAAAATGCCCTAGGAGGAATGGAGAATCGTTTGAAGAGGCTCTCCGCTTAGAAGTCTTTGCAACGATTCCCACACCGGCTTTCCGTGTTTTTGCAGGGTGGAAACGACGCTGCGGATGACACAGAAAGCCTCGGCATCGTCTTCCTGACGAAACGTTCCAGAGATTTTTTGTTTGACTTTCACCATCCGTAAATCGCGTTCGGCTTGGTTATTGTCAAACGGCACTTCTTTCTTTCGCAGGAAGAGAAGCGCTTCTTGCTTGCGCTTTTCTAGGCGCCGGAGGAAATTTTCCGCTTGGCGGCCACCTAGATGGCTGCCGTGTCGGCAACGTKCATCGAGTTCCCGGCGTCCATTCGAAAGAAGCTCGTCGTACACCGCTTCCCAATACCGGACTTTCTCTTCCGGCAAGGCTCCGCCCGCTTTCTCCACTGCCTGTTTCATCTCCAACAGTGCTTCGGCCATCTTGTTCGACCAAGAGTGCTGGTAAAGTTCGGTATATTCCCGAAGCTCCCGGAGATGATGGGCGTGGCAAAGGGCATGGCTCGCCTGCGTATACATCGGGTATACGGAATACGCATCATGTACCATCGTTCCTTTGTACCGTGGCAAAATCCCGATGTCATCCGTCGCTTGTTTGCCACGCGAGCGATGAATCCCGTATCGGGTTTCCTTGGAAGTGGAAGCGACGTGCACCCATTGTTTCGTTCCCTTCACACGCAGGCTCGTTTCATCGACGTGCAGCGTGCTCGAGGTGAGCAGCGCGGCTTCGATTTCTTCGATCGCTGCTTCTAACACAGGCTGCCACCGTCTCGTCATGTTCACGACCGTTCCGGCACTAATGGGATGATGAAATAATGTTTTCACCATCTCCGTAATCCGTTCGCACGGAATCAACTGCGCGTGATTCCAGTATAACAGGAGTGAAGTGATGACCGGTCCATATTGTACATGATTGGTGACATAGAAAGGGAACTCCGCCTGCTGGACAAGTCGGCATTCCGGACAACGCTTGATTTCCCGCTCATGTTGAGTGACTTCCATGCGAACCACTGGGAGGTCGAACACTTGGCGAATGTCTACTTGAAGTGGATCGACATGTTCTAAAGAGTGACCACATCCTTTGCATTGGGTCACACGGTGAAGGACTCGATGGTCAGGATTCGGTGCTTGGCGGAGCGTCGTTCCTTGGTGCCCTGGCTGTCCTCCCGGCCGTTTCTCCGACGGTTGGCGAGAAGGAGATTTCGCCCCAAACCGGTCAGAGGACGGCGGTAAATGACTATTCGTACTGTTTTTTTTCGTACGGGCTTCTAATTCTGCAATACGTGCTTTCAATTGCTGGTTTTCTTGTCTTAACTGTTTATTTTCGTTGATGAGTTTTTCGATGGTCTGTGCTTGACGTTCGATGTTTGCCACCATGCTTTCGAGTGTGAAGACCGCTTCTTGGAAGCCAAAAGCAACATTTGCCATTGTGTTCACCTCCCATGTCTATGATGGTAATTAGTATAGACAAGGAAGGTACGAACAAACCGGCTCTCGTAAATTTTTTCTATGTACGGGCTGAATAGTTACTGTAAAGGAGGTGTTGAGCTTGAATATATTAGTTGGTGTTACAGGCTCTTCAGGAGTTGTTGAACTACCTATGTATTTACGAGTTTTTAGAGAAAAACTAGATGCTAATATTAGATTAGTTTGTACATCGAACGTTCAGAAATTTATTGATGTCAATTTCTTAGCTGCGCACGCTGATGCTCCTGCATATCAGGATATGTACGATTTTCCAAAGGAGTATACACGAAATAGAGTTCCCCATTCCTTTTTACATGACTGGGCGGATATTTTCATCATTTTACCTTGTACTGCTAATACTTTAGCGAAGTGTGCAAACGGAATAGCAGATAATTTATTGACCATGCTAGTTTTATGTTCTCCAAGACCTGTTGTCTTTTTCCCAAATATGGGGCCAAACATGTGGGATGCAAAAGTTACACAATATAATGCTAAAAAGCTGATCAGTTTTGGACATAAAGTTGTATTTCCTAGTGGAAATGCATGGATAACTGCAACCGGAGAAAAAGTAGATTATGGACATGTACCTCCCCCATATACAGTGGCTGAGTATATCCAGAGACATATAGAGCAGTCAGACAATGAATTGAAAGGAGGTGAATTGCATGAACAAGGAAATGCTTCAAATTCTTGATGAAGGCTTCGATGTCTTGAATCCAACAGCAGAAGACGTTCTTCTTTCTTTTGCACCGACTAACACAAACTGCGGAGGATGCTAATCATATTCTTTTGTCATCGGGGATAGCTTTATTAAGCTATCCCTTGATTATAGGAGGGGGAAAAATGGAGCCGTTTTCTACTATTCCAAAAGAGGTAAAATCAGATGTGAATGACAGATGGGTAGCATCGCGATTTAATATTCTTTCCCATGAAGAGAATGGGGATCTTTATATATGTAATACTTATACGGGGGCATTGTTACGTGTTCCACAAGCTCATGCTAATGAGATTAAAAATATTCTCCGATCGGGATGTGATGAACTTGATGATAACGCAAAGATTCTTGCTAATTATGGCTTTTTAATCAAAAGTAATGTAGATGAATTTAAAAGAGCCCGAATTTTACATGAAATCAAAGGAAGAAATCCTGAAAATATGTATTTGATTTTTTTAGTCACTGAACAGTGTAACTTTAGGTGTGCATATTGTTATGAAAATTTTGAGAAAGGAAAAATGTCGGATGATGTTATTGAAGGTGTAATAAAATATGTTGAGAAAAGAGGGCGCCAACTAAAAAACCTGAATGTCCATTGGTTTGGAGGAGAACCTCTTCTCGCATTAGATGTTATTGAAAAATTATCAAATCAATTTCTTTTATTAAGTGAAAAGTACAATTTCAAGTTTCGTGCTGGTATTACTACTAATGGATTCCTTTTAAACAGTGATACAGCAACAAAATTATTAAAGCTAGGTGTCGACAATTTTCAGATAACTATAGACGGCCCTGAACATATTCATGATCAAACACGTAAGTTAGTGGGAGGACAAGGAACTTTTAAAAGAATATTTAATAATTTGAAAAATCTCAGTTGTTTGGAGTATGATTTTCAGGTTAGGATACGTGTCAACTTTGATAAAAGTAATGAACCTTATATACGCGATCTTACAAAAGAGCTTTCCGACACGTTTTCCGATGATGGAAGGTTTCACGTTAACTACTTTCCTATCGGTCGATGGGGCGGACCGAATGATGACGATCTAGATATATTTGATACAAAAATAAGAGCAAAAGTAGCACTAGGTTTGTGTGAAGATGCTTTAAATCAGGGATTATCGACTACGTTAGGTAGCATTCTTCAACCTGGTGGTTATGTATGTTATGCGTCTGATCCTAATTCTTATGTAATTGGATCAGACGGTACTTTATATAAATGTACAGTAGCATTATATAATGAGAAAAATAAGATCGGAAAAGTTGAAAAAGATGGAAACTTTAGAATAGATATAGATAAATTTGCTTTGTGGGTTATGAACGATGAGTCTGAAGACGAGGGCTGTAAGAAGTGCTTCCTAAGACCTTCTTGTCAAGGATCTGCTTGTCCTCTAATTAGGATTGAAACAGGAAAAGCACCGTGCCCACCTGAAAAACAATATATAAAGCAAGTAGTACGGGTTGTGGGTCGACAAAAGAAATTTATTAGCGAAAGAAAAATCAAAGTAACTAAAAGCCCTTCTTAATATGCGATGAACACTTGAATCTTTGTCCTATTTTTCGGTTTTGAAAATTCTAGTGAAGCCGAGTACCATCAAGAATTTTGTGTAATGTAGGATAGTACGGTATCTCTGAAATGAATAAGTGATGAGTTTTCTCCACTCATAAGACGGAATATTCCGTCTTATGAGTGGAGAGGGAGAATCCCTTTATATTTTTACATTATTTGGTTAATTATAATATTATTCAAACATTCGTTGAAAGGCTTCCTTCGCTTCGGCCAACCCTTATAAATTCGATATACTTTTAGACATAGGTAAGGTTCCCCTTTTCCTGGAAGGTTGTTTTTAGCCAAACAAGACAATACCCTACCTTTTTCTTTTAGTCTGGCACAATGCTTTACACAAAATTTTATACATCGTCCAAATTAGCTATACAATATACATTATCGGCATTCAATGTATTTTCTATAAACTGGAACCCCCCCACATTCTGGAGGGGGTTCGTGTTCACATAACCATTCTTAAAGGAACTCTCCCCTAATATACAAGGGGTTTTTCTCGTTTTGTAGAGGGATGGCTAATGCAACATAATGGTGAATTAAGAGAGAAAAAAGTACTCATTTTTGCGGAAGAAATGAGTACTTTATTTAAATTTCGAATTTCATCTTTTCTGCTATCTAACTAACCAAGCAATATCTATCCTGAAAACACCAATTAACAAAAAACGATCCCCACCTAGCCTTTGGAATTAGATTCCAAATGAAGGTATTTCAGTATATATATGGTTTCTTCATGCTACGCACTTGTCTTCTCCAGTTTCACTTCGTACCCTAACCCCTCTAGCCGTTTCACCGTTTGGCGCACGATGGCGGCCTCCCGTTGCTGATCCCAGTAATCGGCTCCCAACTCTCGATACGGTTCCTTTCGCGTTAAGACCGAATAGATGATTTCCAAGATGGTTCTCCCGACCGCGACACTCGCCCGATTCGCTCCTCTTCGTTTGGCGATCCGATGATACTTGGCCGATAGGTACGTGTTCTTCGTTCGGGCGGCGCGGGCGCATTCCACCAGACACGCCCTCAGCTTCTTGTTCCCTTTCCTCGTTCGACCTGACAACCGTTTCCCCGCACCTCTCATGATTCCCGGGAGCCATTCCCGCCCATGAGGCCACGTGCGCAGCCGTAGGGAAACGGCTCATATCCGTCCCGATTTCCGCTATAATTTGTTCTGCGCTTTGCCGCCCCACTCCCGGAATGGTCTCCATGAGCTCCAGCGCTTCATGAAAAGGGCGCGTTCTCTCCTCGATCTCTCGACTCAACCGGGCAATCGCTTCGTCTAAATATTCAATATGCCGACATTGTTCCGAAAGCATCATGCGTTGATGCGGCCCCATGATTCCTTTCAAGGCGCGCCGGAGCTCTCCGATTTTTTGTTTCAGCCGCCCTTTGGCGAGTTGCGCCAATACCGCCGGATCGTCCGTTCCTTCGATCAGGGCTCGAAGAATCTGCTGAGCCGACACCCCGTTGATGTCCGATACAACCGAAGCCAGCTTGATATTCGCTCCTTCCAACACTTTTTGGATGCGGTTGAGCTCCCGGGCCCGTTCCTCAATCAAACTGCGCCGATACCGAACCAGTTCCCGAAGCTCCCGCTGAGTTCGATCAGGAATGCAACTCCCTCGGAGCAGTCCGTGGCGAAGCAAGTCCGTAATCCATTCCGCATCTTTCACATCCATTTTTCGTCCGGGAACCGCTTTGATATGTTGGGCATTGACGACCAGCACGTCGATGGGCTCCCCTTCAAGCAGGTTATAGATCGGCTTCCAGTATACGCCCGTCGATTCCATGGCCACGTGCGTCACCTGTTTTTGTTTCAGCCACTCCACCAACTCCTCAAGATCGTCGGTCATCGTGCCAAACGTGCGAATCTCTTTGCCTTCAGGGGTTAGGACGCAAGCCGTGATCGATTTCTTTATGCACGTCCAATCCACAACAGCGTTCATACAAGACGCGCATCGGTCTCCCTCCCTGCTTCATTCTCCAMAACAGCTGGTGCAGCAGCCTTTGTTCAAGCATTCTATCCTGYGTGCTTCCCAAAAGGGAGCGACATTCCGTGATGCACCAGGCTGCTGGGGTCCGTCTATATATCGGACTTTTACGTACCATAGATACCACGACCTCTTGACCCCAGCTGCAAGGAGACCATTCGACAGAAGGTGGTTTTCATCTTTCCGATGGTGACAAAATTTTTTTGTCATGGGAGTCTATATAGTGTCAAAGCATGCGCCGATTGATTAACGATTCCCCCATCGCCATCGATTTGGCGGTGGGGGGGTTGCATGGCGCGATTTCAAACTTCTCTCACAAATGTGATGTATAATGGGGGCAGAAACGAATAGGTGAAGGAGAAACTCGAGATGAAACGAGCGAGCGTATGGATGCTGTTGTGTTTGTTCTTTATGCTAAGCGGCTGCGCCAATCCGTCGTTTCCCCCGGTGGCCGATTCGCTTTCTGTCGTCATCAGCCTCGATGTCAAAGCGGAAACGGTCACCTTTTTGAACGCGAAAAATGGCGGCAAGATCGCCCGTTGGAACATCAACGAACCGTTTCAAGGCGGGGCGTTGAGCCCGGACGGCCGGACGCTTCTTTTGTACGGGCGGGACCTCGACCGCATCTATCGGTACGACCTCGCGACCGGGAAGCTGCTTGGCGAATGGAAAATAGGAAGCGGCATTGTGAGCGCTGCTCCATCTCCGGATGGCCGCACGTGGTTTTTTGGCGACAGCAAACATCACGCGGTGCGCGTTGTGAGCCGGGGCGGGAAAGAGATCGCCCGCCTTTCGGTCGGACGCTCCCCGATGACGCTGCTTGTCAATCGCCAGGGAACGGAGCTGTATGCCATCGATTTTCAAAACGGCCGCGCCTTTGTCATTGATACGAGCCGCCTCCGTGTCATTCGCTCATTTTCTGTGCCGAAGATGGCGTTAGGCGGATTGATGCGCGAGCGGCAAGGGGAGCTGTGGGTCGGCGGACATGGAAGCGGAAACAAGGTGGAGAAGAATATTCACGTCTATTCGCTTCGAGACGGCCGCTTGTTGCGGACGATTGCCGCCCCGGTCATGCCGGTCGATTTTGTCGAAACGGGCCGCGGCGTGTTTGTGCTAAGCCACGGTTCGAACACGGTCTATCAGTTTTCAAAAGAAGGAAAAAAACTCGCTTCGGCGTCTGTCGGCGCTAACCCGTTTGCGATGAAGGCGGCGTTCGGCCGCTTGTATATCGCGAGCTATGACAGCGATGAAATCATCGTGGTCGACGAAGCGACGCTGCGTCTGCTCGCCCGTTGGAAGACGGGAGACGGCCCGCTGCAGCTGCTCATTCGGGAGGGACGAACATGAGCGAACGAACCATTTTAATCGTGGATGATGAAGAAGAAATGCGTCTGTTGGTCAGCATGTATTTAGAAAACGCCGGCTTTCGCTGCTTGGAAGCGGGAGATGGGGAGGAGGCGCTGGCGCTGCTTTCGCAACATCCGGTTGATGCGGTGCTGTTGGACGTCATGATGCCAAAACAGGACGGATTCGCCGTCTGCGCCCGCATCCGCGAGCAGTCGGACGTGCCGATTTTGTTTTTGACTGCGCTTGGCGAAGAATGGGATAAAGTGAAAGGGTTCAAGCTAGGCGGCGACGATTACATCGTCAAACCGTTCAGCCCGGGAGAGCTCATCGCCCGTCTCGAGGCGGTGCTGCGCCGGGTGCGGCGCGGGCGCGAGCACGACGGACGGTTGCAATTCGGCAAGCTTGCCATCGATGAAAAAGGCCGGACGGTGACCGTTGGCGGCGAACCGGTGAAATTGACGTTGAAAGAGTTTGAGCTGTTGCTGTTTTTGGCGAAGCACAGCGGCCAGGTGTTCAGCCGCGACGATTTGCTCGTCAAAGTGTGGGGATATGATTATACAGGAAACGCCCGCACGGTCGATACGCATGTGAAAACGCTGCGTATGAAGCTGAAAGACGCCGGCCGCTGCATCCAAACCGTATGGGGCATCGGCTACAAGTTTGAGGGATGAACATGAAACGGCTTCGGTTAGGGCAAAAACTATGGCTGTCAATTGGCGCCGCGGTCGTGGCGACGCTGGCGTTTTCCTTTGGCCTTTTGAATTATTTTTACCGGACGGTGTACATGAAAGAAGTCGAACGAACGTTGATCGCGGAAGGGACGAGCCTCGCTCGCGACTATCACGGCGGGGCGGTGACCGAGGCGTACCGGCGCCAAATCGAATGGTATGACGAAAAATCGACGGCCACCATCCTATTGATCGACAACCCGCGCGAACTGAGCGCCTGCTTTCCGTTTCCGGTCCACTATGACGCGCTCGTGAGCGGCCGCGACCGGGAAACGCTGTTAGCCGGGAAGCCTGTTGTCAAAACCGGCTACGAAAAGCGGTTTAGCCGCCGCGTGATGGCGGTCATCGTTCCGCTTTTGGACGGCAAGCGGCTTGAAGGAGCGATTTACTTGTATTTGCCGTTAGCCGATGTCCAAGAAGCAACGAAACGGGCGGCGGCCACGTTTTGGCCGTTGGCCGCCATATTCGCCGCCGCGCTTTTGGTTGTCGGCCGACGGATGGTGCGGCAAATGGTCGAGCCGCTGCAGGCGATGGAACGGGCTGCTGAGCGCATGACGGAAGGACGCTACGAAGCGGGCATCCCAGTGCGGAGTGATGATGAAATCGGCCGCCTGGCGAAGGCGTTCAACCAAATGGCCGACGCCATTGCCAAAGAAGACGAGCGGAAGCGAGAGTTTTTAGCGAACGTCTCGCACGAGCTGCGCACGCCGCTCAGCTATATGAAAGGGTACAGCGAAGCGCTCCTCGCCGGCCTCGCGAAAACGAAAGAAGAAGAAAAGGCGTACCTTCGCCTCATTCATCGCGAAACGGAGCGGATGGAGCGGTTGGTGCGCGATCTTCTTGACCTGGCGCGCCTCGAAGGGCAAAGCGTGCCGCTCGAGCGCGCGCCGGTGGCGTTCGCCCAAGTGATCGAAGATGTCATCGCCATGTACGAACCGATCGCCGCGCAAAAGCGGATCAAACTGTCATGCGATTTGGACTATGACGTCATCGTCAACGGCGACGCCGATCGGCTCGAACAAGTCGTGCGCAACTTGCTTGACAACGCCATCCGCTACACTCCGGCAGGCGGCGCGGTGACGGTGCGGCTTTCCCGCCTGTCGGAAGCAGAAGGCGAGCTTGTCATCCAAGACACGGGAAAAGGCATTCCGAAAGACCAGCTCCCGCTTCTCGGCCAGCGCTTTTTCCGCGTCGACCGCGCCCGCACCCGCAAAGAAGGCGGCACCGGCTTGGGGCTTGCCATCGTCAAACAAATCGTCGCCCTTCATGACGGCGCGATCCAGTTCGACAGCGACCTTGGACGCGGGACCACCGTATTCGTTCGCCTGCCGCTCGTTCGGGAAGAAGAATAAGCATAGTTCAAAAAGCGGGAATTCGATAACCTATACAAATAAGAGGCAGGTGAAACAGATGGATCCATCGGAAAAGAAACAGGCCCCTATGACCTACAAAGAGTATGCGACATGGCCGGAAGGAAAACGGTGCGAGGTCTTGGACGGGAACATCATTAGCATGGCGCCGTCGCCAACACCGGAACATCAATGGATTTCGCTCCAGCTTTCGATCGAATTTGGGATGTATCTCAGAGGGAAGGATTGTCGCGTGTTGGCCGCCCCGATCGATGTGTATCTTTTCGAAGATCATCGAAAGGGATGGATGGATGAAAACGTCCGAAACTGGGTATGCCCCGATCTTGTCGTCATCTGCGACAAAAACAAAATTCAAAAAAACCGCATTGTCGGGGCTCCGGATTTGGTCGTCGAGATCTTGTCCCCTGCCACGGCCAAAATCGACCGGATGGACAAACGGATCGCGTACGAGCGGGCCGGGGTGAAGGAATATTGGATCGTTGACCCGGCGAATCAAGTCGTGGAAGTGTATTTACGTGAGAAAACAGGGACGTTGGAACTTCGCGGAGTGTACAATCGGGATGACGCCGTTTCCGTTCATGTATTGAAGGATTTCTTGATCGATTTGCGAAACATTTTCCAATGAATAAATGGCAGTTGAGATTTTCGCTAAGCGGCGATTTGGAGGGGGACGAGGGAGCATCGTCCAAGAGAGCATGTAACAACGCCCTCTTCCTTTCATCGTATCGTCGCACGGTGGAAGAAGGAGGGCGCTTTCCGTCATATACTTAACCGTAGATGAGCAAATCCGCTAACATACATTTACAACCCGTGGTGCTATATAGATGCAATTTGAAGTTTTCACATTTGTAGCTTTTACTGAGCATTGGATCGACTGTCGGAAGACCGAACAACACCGCTTTCAGCCCCATGTATGGGTCTGAGAAGCAGGTGGTTGTTCGGTCGTCCGTCACGCCAAGGCGTGACGGGGGCAAGCCTGTGGCTTGCCCTCGACAGTCGAAAAATCGATAAGTGGCTTTTCTGTCAAAGATATGTTAAACGTTTTGGTTGCATCTATATAGTTGAGAGCTGACGCTCAACTAGCACCACGGGTTATTTTAAATCAAGGAACGGGTTGCAAAACGCATAACGGATGAATAAAGGGACACAAAAAATCCACTCTTATTGGAGCATCGGTCAACGTTCCTGAAAACCCCTGGTGATCAAGGCATCAATGATGTGAACGAGATGCTTCAAAACCAGTTTGGAGAAATTCAACACTGACCCTAACATTGTAAAAAGCAAGGATGCACCATCGCCGCCTTGGTGTTTCTTTCTCCGTTTCCAACCAACGGCAAACACGCAACCCAATGGGTCTGCTGTGTTGAAACCCGCCAAACGTTGTCTGTTTTTAGCAGACGGCCTTTTTCGTCCATGATATCCGGCAAGTGCGGAATGCAAGAGGCAAAAGAAAAAAGCCGCCCGCAGGCAGGACGGTTGTTTGCGTTCCGGACGCGAATGGCTTTGCCATTTATCGGTCTGTCGCTCCGAGATGTTTTTTCAGGGCTTCTTGGAGGATTTGTGAATCGTTGACATGGTGTTGTTTCGCCAAGTCATCGAGCCATTTCGGGATCGTTCATGTTTTTTTGACCGCTTTGTTTTCCATTTCATGGCGAAATGGTGGCATCAGCAAGTTGTTTGCCTTTTTGTTCATTGCCCAAACGCGGCCGATGTACTACAATAAACATAGAAACCGTTTTTTCCCACGAAAGAGCGATCCGCATGGTGTCTCGTTCGCTCGATTAGGCGAGAAGAGAAAAAACGGCGGAAAAAGAAAGCGGTTTCTTTGTTGAAAAAGACGCAAAGGGGGATGGGGAATGAGCGATGTCGCGAAGATGAAGGAAGCGGCGTTTCCGGCTCCGACGGTGGAGGAGTGGGAGCGGGAAGCGGAAAAGTCGCTGAAAGGCAAGCCGCTCGAGCGGCTTGTATCGATGACGTACGAAAACATTGCGGTCAAACCGCTCTATACGCGCCGTGATTTGGAGGCGCTCGGCCCGCTTGAGCAATACCCGGGCTTTGGCCAGTATGTGCGCGGGGCGCGGCCGGAAGGGTATCGGGGCGAGCCGTGGAAGGTGAGCCAGGAGATTTTAGCAGCGAGCCCGTCTGAATGGAACGAGGCGGTCAAGCACGACTTGCAGCGGGGGCAGACGGAAATCCATCTGGCTCTCGGGCGGCTGCCGTTTGCCGTAGAGTCGGTCGATGATGTGGCGGCGATGTTTGATGGTGTGCCGCTGGACCGCTATTCGCTCCGTGTTGACGCCGGGGCGCGGTCGCTTTCGTTTTTGGCGCTTTTGGCCGCTTATTTAGAGGAGCGGGGAGTGCCGCTATCGAGCGTACGGGGCGCGGTCGGCATGGATCCGCTCGGGGCGTGGGCGGAACATGGGACGCTCCCGTGTTCGCTTTCGCGGCTGTATGATGAAATGTCGGAAGTGACGAAGTGGGCGAAGGAACAGATGCCGAACGTCTGCACGATTCTTGTGCGCGGCGAGCCGTACCATGACGGCGGGGCGAACGCCGTGCAGGAGCTGGCGTTTGCGCTGGCGGCGGCGGTCGAGTACATCCGCGCCGGGCTGGACCGGGGCTTGACGGTCGATGGCATCGCGACGCGGATGCAAGCGTCGTTTGCGGTCGGGGCTGATTTCTTTATGGAAATCGCGAAACTGCGGGCGGCGCGGCGGTTGTTTGCGCAAGTGATCGAAGCGTTTGGCGGCGGTGAATCAACAAGGCGGATCGAGCTGCATGTGCGCACGTCGCACTTTACGAAAACGGTGTACGACCCGTATGTGAACATGCTCCGGGCGGCGGCGGAAGCGTTTGCGGCCGTTGTCGGCGGCGCCGATGGCGTGCACGTGTCGCCGTTTGACGAGGCGATCGGACTCGCTGATGAGTTTTCGCGGCGCATCGCCCGCAACACGCAGCTCATTTTGCTCGAAGAGGCGCATGTGGCGAACGTCATCGATCCGGCGGGCGGCTCGTATTATGTGGAAACGTTGACCGCCAGACTTGCCGAAGAAGCGTGGAAGCTGTTCCAGCGAGTGGAGGAAAAAGGCGGCATGGCGAAGGCGCTCGAAGACGGCTTCGTGCAGGCGGAAGTGGAAGCGGTCGCCAAGCGGCGGCTGGATCGTGTCAAGACGCGGAAGGAAAAAATCGTCGGTACGAACGTGTACGCCAATTTGGAGGAAACGCCGATCGAAAAGCCGAAGCAAGCCGCAGCGAACGAGGTGCCGCCGCTGGATGAAAAGCGGGTGGCCGAGATTCGCAGCGCGCTTGTCGGCGGGAAGTGGATGGAAGCGGCGATTCGTGCGGCCCGTCGTCGAGCAACCGCTCGGGAGATCGCAGCGGCGCTCGCTGACGGAAACGCGTCAGTCCGCATTGCGCCGATTCGGGCATGGCGCTTGGCCGAGCCGTTTGAAACGTTGCGGAAAGCAGCCGAGGAGCATGCCGAACGCACGGGAAGCCGGCTTTCCGTTCACTTGATCAATATCGGGCCGCTTGTCCGCCATCAAGCGCGCGCCGATTTCATCGCCGGGCTGTTTGCGGCCGGCGGGGTGGCGGCTGAGCGGAGCGATGGCTTCGCCTCGGTCGCGGAAGCGGTCGAATGGGTGCGGAACACGAACGGGACGCATTATATCGTTTGCGGCGCCGATGACGATTATCCGGCGTTCGTTCCGGTGTTGGCGAAAGCGTTCAAGCAAGCCAAGCCGAACGCGAAGCTGTATGTCGCCGGAAAGCCGCCGGAAGAGCTCGAGAGAACGTACGCGGACGCGGGCGTGGACGGATCGATTCATCTCGGTTCGAACGCGTACGATGTGATCGTGGCGTTTCTAACGGAAAGAGGGGTGGCGCTTGATGGCGAAGTACGTTGATTTTACAAACATGACGTTTTCCGCCGCAACGGCCGATGTGGATGAGAAACAGTGGAGAGACGCGGTGGAGCGGCGCGTGCAAGCGTCGATCGATGAGCTGTTGTTTCAGACGAATGAGCACATTGCGGTGAAGCCGCTTTATACAAAGAAAGATATCGATGGGCTCGATTTTCTTGATTATATGCCCGGCTTGCCGCCGTACTTGCGCGGGCCGTACCCGACGATGTATGTCGTGCGGCCGTGGACGATCCGCCAATACGCCGGCTTTTCGACCGCCGAGGAGAGCAACGCCTTTTATCGGCGCAATTTGGCGATGGGGCAAAAAGGGCTGTCGGTTGCTTTTGACTTGGCGACGCACCGCGGTTATGACTCCGACCATCCGCGCGTGGTCGGCGACGTCGGCAAAGCGGGGGTGGCCATCGACTCGGTGCTCGATATGAAAATTTTGTTTGACGGCATCCCGCTCGACCAAATGTCAGTGTCGATGACGATGAACGGGGCGGTGCTCCCGATTATGGCGTTTTACATCGTCACCGCCGAAGAGCAGGGAGTGACGCAAGACAAACTGTCCGGCACGATCCAAAACGATATTTTGAAAGAATATATGGTGCGCAACACGTACATTTATCCACCGGAGATGTCGATGCGCATCATCGCCGACATTTTCGCCTATACGGCCAAATACATGCCGAAATTCAACAGCATCAGCATTTCCGGCTACCATATGCAAGAAGCCGGGGCGCCGGCCGATTTGGAGCTGGCGTACACGCTCGCTGACGGGCTTGAGTACGTGCGCACCGGCTTGAAAGCCGGCATTGACATCGACTCGTTCGCGCCGAGGCTGTCGTTTTTCTGGGCGATCGGCATGAACTACTTTATGGAAGTGGCGAAACTGCGGGCCGCGCGCCTCATGTGGGCGAAAATGATGAAAACGTTCAATCCGAAAAATCCGAAATCACTCGCTCTAAGGACGCATTCGCAAACGTCGGGTTGGAGCTTGACCGAGCAAGATCCGTTCAACAACGTCGTGCGCACGCTCATCGAGGCGCACGCGGCGGCGATGGGGCATACGCAGTCGCTCCATACGAACGCCTTGGATGAAGCGATCGCCTTGCCGACCGACTTCTCGGCGCGCATCGCCCGCAATACGCAGCTGTACTTGCAGGAAGAAACGGGCATTTGTCGGACGATCGACCCGTGGGCCGGTTCGTATTACGTCGAGACGTTGACGAACGAGTTGATGAAGCGGGCGTGGGCGCATATCGAAGAAATCGAAAGCTTAGGCGGGATGGCCAAAGCCATTGAAACCGGCATCCCGAAAATGCGCATCGAAGAAGCGGCGGCCCGCCGCCAAGCGCGCATCGATTCAGGAGCGGAAACGATCATCGGCGTCAATAAATACCGCCCGGAAAAAGAAGAGCCGATCGACATTTTGGAAGTCGACAACACTGCCGTGCGTCAGCGGCAAATCGAGCGGCTGAACGAGCTAAAGGCGACGCGCGACAACGAACAGGTCGAAGCGGCGCTTGACGCCATCACGAAAGCGGCGGAAACGGGCGAGGGGAACTTGCTCGAGCTTGCCGTCCAAGCGGCGCGCGTCCGGGCGACGCTCGGGGAAATTTCGTACGCGATCGAAAAAGTGGCGAGCCGCCATCGCGCCGCCATCCGCTCGATCAGCGGCGTTTACAGCTCGGAATACAAAAATGAAGCGCAGCTGGAACGGGTGAAGCGACGGGTTGAGCAGTTCGCCGAACTCGAAGGACGCCGCCCGCGCATCTTGATCGCGAAAATGGGGCAGGACGGCCATGACCGCGGGGCGAAAGTAATCGCCACGGCGTTTGCCGATTTAGGGTTTGACGTTGACATCGGCCCGCTCTTTCAGACGCCGGAAGAAACGGCGCGCCAGGCGGTCGAAAACGACGTGCACGCCGTCGGCATCAGCTCGCTCGCCGGCGGGCATAAAACGCTCGTGCCGCAGCTTGTCGAGGAGCTCGGCAAACTCGGCCGCGATGATATTTTGGTCGTCGTCGGCGGCGTCATCCCGCCGCAAGACTACGCGTTTTTGTATGAGCACGGCGCCGCCGCCATCTTCGGACCGGGCACGGTCATTCCGGAAGCGGCGGAAAAAGTGTTGGATGAAATTTACGCCCGGCTTGGCTATGAGGAAGTGAACCAATGAACGGCGAAGAGAAACGGCGGGAACAGGCAAGCGGCCAGAGCGCAGTTTCGGACGGGCAGCCGCGGCGTCCGGAATGGGCGGACGGCGAGAGCGCGTCGTCGTACGTGCAAGCCGAGCGCCCACCGGCGCCGAAGCGGCTCGTGCGGCGAAAAGAACGATCGGTTAAAGAATACGTCCAAGGAGTGCTCGCCGGCGACCGCACCATTTTGGCGCAGGCGATTACGCTTGTCGAAAGCAATGCGGCCAGGCATATGGATCTCGCCCAGCAAGTGCTCAATGAACTGCTTCCGCACGTCGGCCGCTCGATTCGCATCGGCATCACCGGCGTGCCGGGGGCGGGGAAAAGCACGTTCATTGAAGCGTTTGGCACGTTTTTATGCGAGCAGGGCCATCGCGTCGCCGTCTTGGCCGTCGACCCGACGAGTTCGTTGACCGGCGGCAGCATCCTCGGCGACAAAACGCGGATGGAGGCGCTCGCCCGCAATCCGCTTGCTTTCATCCGTCCGTCCCCATCGGGCGGGGCGCTTGGCGGCGTACACCGAAAAACGCGCGAGACGATGATGCTGTGCGAGGCGGCCGGCTATGACATCATCCTCGTCGAGACGGTCGGCGTCGGGCAAAGCGAGTTTGTCGTCCGCGGGATGGTTGACTTTTTCTTGCTGCTCGCCTTAACCGGCGCCGGCGACGAGCTGCAAGGCATGAAGCGCGGCATCATGGAGCTGGTGGACGCCATCGTCATCAACAAGGCGGACGGCGATAATAAAGAAAAAGCAAAAGCGGCGCAAAAAGAATACAACCAGTTTCTCCATTACCTCCGCCCGGCCACGCCCGGCTGGGAGACGAAAGCGTACACATGCTCGGCGCTTTTGGGAGAAGGGATCGCCGACATGTGGCGCATCATTCAAACGTTTGTCGAGACGACAAAGCAATCCGGCGTGTTTGATGACCGCCGCCGCCAGCAGCAAAAAGACTGGATGCACGCCATGATCAAAGAATATATCGAAACGCGCTTTTTCGCCGACCCGATCGTGAAAGAAAAGCTCCCGATGCTCGAGAACAGCGTCATTTCCGGCGCCAAGCCGGTCACCGCCGCCGTCCGCGAGCTGATCGAGGCGTATGAACGGAAGCGGGGCGGTGAACTGTGATATGATAAAGGCAAATCGAAGGAGGTGTCACGATGTTCCAATTTCAATTTCCGCTCTATAACGACATCGTCGAACAAGCGCGGCGCGAAGCGGTCGAAGCCGGATTTGAAGAGCTGCGCACGCCGGAAGACGTCGATGCGGCATTCCGCCGTCCGGGCACAACGCTCGTGCTCATCAACTCGGTGTGCGGCTGCGCCGGCGGCATCGCCCGTCCGGCAGCGGCCCACGCGGTTCATTACGACAAGCGCCCGGACCATTTGGTGACCGTCTTTGCCGGCCAAGACAAAGAAGCGACCGCCCGCGCGCGCGAATATTTTGTCGGCGAGCCGCCATCCTCGCCGTCGTTCGCCTTGTTAAAAGACGGAAAATTGTGCGCCATGCTGCACCGCCACGACATCGAAGGGCACGAACCGGTCGCCGTCGTGCAAAAGCTGCAGGCGCTGTTCGATGAATATTGTGAGGAAGTGTGAGCGAAAGCGCCCGAAGCCTTCTTTGGCTTCGGGTGTTTGCATGGTCATGATTGTTTGTGATCATGTGTATGAAGATTTGGATAAAGGCAAACAGCAATGCATATGGTATAATAACTTTAAATGGGGTTCTCTTATGATCAATTTTTAAAAAACTAGAAAAAGGATCATCATTATGGGTTTACGTGATGTTAGCGATTGGAAAAAAGATGAGGAGCGGCAAGCCTCTGGTACAAGAGAGAAGTTCTGGTTGATTCATCCAGATAATACCCATCGTTATTTATTTAAAATTCCTAAGGAAAATACTGGAGAAGCGTGGGCGGAGGTTGTCGCATCAAAAATTGGCCAACGGATAGGGTTAAACATGATGGAGGCCGATTTAGCCGTTTATGATGGAATAGTAGGGGTTTTGTCTAAAAATTTTGTTTTCGATAGTGAAGAATTTTATGAAGGCGGCGATTTATTCTTTACAATTACGGAGGACTTTGATCGCTACAATTTAAAACATTATCATTTCCCTAATATAATAAAAGTATTATTTGAATTTCACCTTGAAAAAAAGTTTGTGCAAATTCCTATATTTGACGCACTAATTGCAAATCAAGATCGTCATTGTGATAACTGGGGGATTATTGTTCACCACACTAGTTGCAAGCTTGCACCTATATATGATAATGGGGCGTCACTAGGGTATCAATTGAAGGAAGAACGTATTCTAAAAATGTTTCAAGATCAGAGAATGTTTGATGCGTTTACAAACCGGAGTTTCTCTTTAATCGGCCTTCCTCACAAAAATAAGCCTAAATATAAAGAGCTACTGAGTTTCATTTATGGATTATATCCAAAGGAAGTAAAGGAGGAAATTGATCGTATCAGTCAAATTAATGAGCAACAAATCATAAGTGTTTTAGAGGGTATTTCAGAAAACGCCATGAGTAAAATTCACAAAGAATGGGTATTAAAGTTATTACAGTATCGAAAGGAATGGCTCTTAAATTGGTATATGGAGGTGAGGTAAGGTGGTGCGCCCTTTTGTGCTGTGGTTAATTTGGCAAAATGAATATACTCGGCAGCGATATCATATTGGAAATTTATTGCATGATGGAGAAAAATATGTATTTTATTACGAACACAGCAGGAAAAGAAGAGGATTACTCGAGGCCCTAGAAAACGGTTACAAGCCTCATTTAGCCTTTCGGGATATGGAAAGAAAATATGTTTCAGACAAATTGTTTGGACCGTTCGAGCGACGTTTGCCTGACCGGCGCCGTCCGGATTTTTTAGAAATTTTGCGGACATACGGTTTGCCGCGCGATTGTACAGATATGGATTTGTTACGGGCTACCGGTGGTAAACTTGCGACAGATTCTTATGAATTTGTAGCGCCTATTTATGTATCGGGAAATCATTTCGATTTTGATTTTTATGTCGCGGGTTGGAGATATTACGAGGGAAATCGAGTGATTCAACATCTTAAAGTGGGGGATGAGGTACATTTTCGATTAGAGCCGGAGAATAGGCAAGATTCTAAAGCAGTAGAAGTGTTGACAGATAAAGGATGCAAGCTAGGATATATTCCTGCTTTCTATAGCGAGTTTATGTTTAACCTTATTCAAAACAACGGGCGTTATACGGCGAGAATTGAATCAATTCATGTTGAGGCTTTTCCGCAGCGTAAAGTAAATATAAGTGTCTACGGCGAGTTCTTTCCATCTTGCCAGACGCAAGATCTCGATATGCTGCATCAAATATCGTTAGAAGTGATTTAGTCTGTTCACTGTTTTCTGAAGTAGGCATGTTTGATTTCAGATGAATGAATATGTCCACAAAATCGAAGCGCTACTCGAATAGATCAAAAAAGAAGTGATCGACCGTGAGCTATGGAATTAGCCCGACCGTGTTTGAACGGCTGATGGCGTATTTCGCCGGCGAGGAGGAGATTCAAAAAGTCGTGTTGTTCGGCTCGCGGGCGCGCGGCACGGCCCGCTACAACTCCGACATTGACTTGTGCGTGGACTACACCGGCAAACAAAAGTGGAAAATCAAAGAGGATATTGACGAGATCGTCGGCATTTATTCGTGCGACGTGCTTTTTTTCGACGCGCTGAACGAAGCGATCCGGCGCGAAATCGAGCGCGACGGGAAGACGATTTATGAGAAAGCCCGCTCATGAACCGTGCCTCTTTTTTGTGTCCAGGACGGTCTGTCCCGTATTGCGGAGATGAGGTGGGGGCGGACGGGTGCGTCCAATGAACGGAGACCACACCAACAAGCCCCCCACATTTCTCTGTTGGGTTCCGCCCTCGTTTACCAAAACTCCCGTCCAATCAAAATGGCGGCGATCACAATGCCCGCCCCCAGCCACATCATAGGAAGAAGGAGGGACAGCGAGTCGGCCGGCGCTTGAAACAAAAACAGATGCGGCCACGGCATGAACGTCCCTTGCGTCGCGACTTCCATAAAGGTATAGACCGCGATGACCGACAAGGCGACATCCAGGCTGCGGAAGACGCATAACATGGCAAGTCCAATCAACTGGTAAAACGAAAACAACAGAAACAGGTGCACCAAAACGGGAGCGGTGAGAAACATCGTTCCATGGATCCATATGACCGCCAAGACAAGAAGAACGATGCATCCCCCATGCAAAACGGCATAGCGAAGCAAGTCGAGGACGACCGCTTTCCGATAATACCATAACACCGCCTCTTTCGCCCCCTCGTCATACAAATGGCGGTACAAAAAGACGAGATGCCATCCGGCGATCGGCACGGCGATGCCTTGGATGACAGTGTAGGGCAAAAACGGTTCGTCGGAGCGGGCGGAAAAGATCACCATCAACCCCACGCACAGCCCATACGCGAGAAACGGAAACCAGTACAATCGGCCGAGCAAGCGGCGGTCAAAGGAAAAATGATGGGCGATCGTCTTCTTATCCATGCGCTTCCGCCTCTTTCAACAACGCCAAATATCCGTCCATCAGCCTCGGGGCGACAGGCCGGCCGATCGGGTTCTCCGATAGGACGCGCACGACGACGTGGGAAGGCTCTTCGTTCATTTGGACGACTTCGTTGGCGGCCATAACCGAGTCGAGTTCCTCAAACGGCACGTCCAACTCATACGTATAAGGAGCGGCTTTTTGCTTGAGCTCGTCCGGGCTGCCTTCAAACAGCACCACGCCGCGGTCCAAAACCCCGATTTTGGCGCACAAAAATTCAATGTCCTCGACAAGGTGCGAAGAGATGACGATCGTATGATCTTGCCCCAGCCGCTTCAACAAATTGCGAAACCGCACGCGCTCGCGAATATCGAGCCCGGCCGTCGGTTCGTCAAACAGGAGGATGGACGGCTCCCGAAGCAGCAGCATGGCGATGCCCACCCGCCGCCGCATGCCGCCGGACAGCTCGCGCATGGGTTTATGCATGTGCGAAGACAAGTTGACTTGTTCGATGACCTTTTCGATTTTAGGCCGGCAGGCGGCGGGATGTTCTCCTTGCAATACCGCGAGATGCTCGAGCACTTCATACATCGTCAGCTCCGGGTAAATCATAAACTCTTGCGGCAAATAGCCGATCTCGTTCACCCGTTTCACTCTCGTGCCGGTGCTGATCGGTTCGTCTCCGAGCAACACCCGCCCCTCATTGAAATCCAACAGCCCGGCCAAAATGCGCATCAATGTCGTCTTGCCGGCGCCGTTTGGTCCAAGCAAGCCGTACACGCCGGAGATGGTGAGGGAGACATCCGATAAAATCGCCTTTTTTTTCACGATTTTCGTCAATCCTTCAATGGTGACTGCCAACGCCTTTCACCTCCTGCATCATCTCGAAGACGCGGTCCCATGTCCAAGCATCGTCCATGTTCTCATACCATGTCCGCAAAAATTGCTGTTTTTGGTCTACATCAAGCGGCTGAAAATCATCATAAATCGATTCAATCTGCTTCTGCACGGATCGCGGCTGCGACTCGAACCACTCGCTTTTGGAGCTCCAGTCGATCACCGGCAGGCCATTTTTTTGCATCAACCAGCGGGTGGCCAGCGAGATCCACTCGTTGTACATGATCCGCGATCCTTTCGGCGGCACGGAAAGCCGGAGTATTTTTTCATAATAATCGTGTTCCACATGATAGGTGCCAATCGAAAAAAAGCTCGTGTTATAGACAAGATGGTCATTGGCCATAAACGAGGATAGCCCCCAACTTGAGAACACAATGGATTTCGGCAGCGATGGAACCGCCGTTGATGCGATTTGTTGTACATAATGAAACGTTTTTTCCAACTGGCGGATGACAGTCGGCGCCCGTTCCGCCATGTGCGGCCAGTCGGCCGGGTAGGTGATCTCATATCCTTGATAGACGAGTTGATGTCCTTGCCCTTTGATCAAGGTGACCGCTTGCGCCTTCCCTCGGTAAACCTTTCCACGCTTTGGCACATTGCAAAACAGCACATCGCCGTCCACGTCCAAGGTAAAGGTGTACGTTTCATTTGGAAAGAATTGATCAGTGAACGCCCCATCCCAAGCTTTCATCCCCGCCACCCGATATTCATCAATCCGATACATGTGCGAAGCTCTCCTTTTCGGATACCACGCCCGATCCGCCAGCAGGACGATGCGGCCGTTGGTGTGCGGGATGAGGGCCGTATCGACGATCTTATAGGAAAAGGTGAGCGTCAAGGTTCGTTTGGGCAGCCACACGGTCACGAGATCGCCGTTTCTCGTAAACTTGACGGGCTGATGGTCCGCTTCAATCGAGTGAAGCGGATACAAATGGTACAGTTGAAACGTTGGCCGGTTCGTTTCCAAATGGGACAAGGCCACGCGCACGACAGCGCGCGATCCATGCAAGGAAAGGTCGTACGACTGAATACGGTAGCGCAAATCGGCTTTTACCTCTTGTTTCATCTGGCGGTATTCCTCAAGTTCGGTCGTCTGATCGGCCCGGGTGAACGCCTTTGTGTTCGTTTGCAAGGAGTTGTAGGCGGTTAGGACGATAAGAAACGGGAAGACGAGCAGCGCTTTTAGGACTGTGTTTCGTTCCTTTTTCGTCTGCGTCCAGCGGATCGACGACAGCAAGGACAATGCGGCAAGAGCAAGAAGCCATGCAGCGAATTTCCATTCCCCGCCGCGATCGACCTCAAATCCGATGTATGAATCATACACATGTTGGATCATATGTTTCCCGATAAACAGCAGCGACGCCCAGTCGCGGGCATGAACGGTTTGGGATACATCGATGAACAGCTCCGTGGTCATCGGTCCGGTCAGGATCCACACAAACAAAATAGCGAAAAAACTAATTCTTTTCGTGCCGAACAGCATCGCGATGATGACGCCGTACAGAACGGTGAACACGAGCGGCCCGAACAGGTAGACGGCGAGAAACCGCAGCAGCGACAAATACAGATCCGAAGGCTCCACCCCGATCAAGACATACACGAGGGAAAACACCCCGTAGGCCATCATCAGCATGACCCCTTGGCACAGCGTATGAACCGCGAACAAGGCGCTCGTTTTCTCGAGCAGAATCCGGTAGCCATCGGCGAACCATGACGAAACGCCGTAAAGAAGTTCTTTGGAATAGAGAAGATAGAAAAACACGATGTAAAAGATCGAAACGATTTGGACAAGCATGAACACTTCAGAGGGCAACTCCCCAGAGTATTCCATGCCTGAGTTCATATCGTCTGAAAAGAATAAAAGGAATCTGATAAGCAACAAAACAAAAAATAGTATGCTGGCACCAACGTATAGCTTACTTCTCAACAGTTTTTTTAGATAAAATAAGACGAGAAAATTCCACCTCATAGCTGATCAACCGCTTTCTTTCCGAGAAGTTGACAAAAGAAAAATGCGGTCATGGATCGCACCATTCTTTTTAGGCGTATCCCTGACTCCCTCATCATCCTGATTCGGTATATTTATTTGACGGTAATAGTCACATATCCTCTTGAGCCAATCGTTTGACCAACAATTTGGCCATAGTATTTAGCCTGATTGGTTTGAGTAAAGTTGCGCGTTTCTTCTTGACCGGGATTAAGCCAGTTGGTGGAGGCGACGACGCTGTCGGGCCACCAATCAATCGATTTGTAAGCATAGCCTCTCGTTTGGGTGGGGAAGCCGTTATTTGCGGCCAAACGTCAATGATCCCCTGTCTGCTTTTATTGAGGTTTCCGATCTCCTTTGCTGATCCATACAATGGTGATGAATGCTGCTAGAAAGATGGACAGCGTTAACATGATGAATTTGTTGATGAGCATCGGTTCCCAAACCGGCGGCTCGAACAAAAAGATATGCGGCCAGGGCATGAACGTTCCTAATGTGGCCACTTCAAGCACCGTATAAATAAAAATGACTGTCAGTGCGATATTGGTGTTTTTTGTAAGAACAAGGGAGGCAGTGCTGAAAAATAGGTAAAAGAACGTCAATAGAATGAAATGAATGAGATTCAAAAAAGACAAAGAAGAAACTCCATATTTCCACATGAATGCCCCGCTTAGCACGACAACCCCCAACAAATGGATGAAAGAATAACGTACGATATCGATCCAAACCCATTGCCTATAGTAAGGGACAAGCGTTTCTTGCGCTCCGTCTTCATACAGTTCGCCGAACCGATAGATGAGGCACCAGCCGGAAAACGGGATGAACAGCCCTTGGATGATAATCACATTGTCGTAAATACTTGGCGATTTGCGGGGAACAAACAAAATAAGCAACAGCGATAGGATGAACATCGCCGGTGGAACAAAAAATGCTCCGCCCATTGTCTTGCGGTCAAACACGAATGCGGTTCGCATCCATTCGATGTAAGCTTTCATCTTGGTTCCCCTCTCCTGACAACAGCCAAATAGCCATCGATCAATCGCGGCGCCACCCGTCTCCCCCCTGTTCCCCCATTTTTGGAGAACACTCGCGCGTGAATGCCATCCTCTTCTTCGAGAAGCTGCACCACTTCTCTCGTTGCGATCAAGTCATCCAATTCTTCGGGGTGTATGCAATATTCCCATACGCAGCCTTTTGCGCGGGACTTCAGCTCAGACGGCGTGCCTTCAAACAACACTTGCCCTTGTTTTAAAACCCCAATTTTGGTGCACAAAAACTCAATGTCTTCCACAATGTGCGAAGAAATGACAATAGTATGCTCGGAACCAAGCTGCTTGAGCAGATGGCGAAAGCGGATTCGCTCTTCAATATCCAAGCCGGCAGTCGGCTCGTCAAACAGCAAGATGGACGGCTTTCGCGTCAATAAATGAGCAATTCCCACCCGTCGCCGCATTCCGCCGGACAGCTCGGACATCTTTTTCGTCTCATGGCCGTTCAAGTTCACTTTTTGAATTGCTTCGGCAACGGCCGCGTGCCGTTCGCGTTTGTCCATCATTCCTTGCAATAAAGCGAGATGGTCAAGCGCTTCTTCGACCGTAATGTTTGGATAGACCATGAAATCTTGCGGCAAATAACCGATCCGTTCATGAGCTTTCACATATTTTCCTTTGGTGCAGCTTCGTTCGTCGATCGCCACCTGCCCTTCATCCATGGGTGTCAAGCCGGCCAATATTTTCATCAATGTCGTCTTGCCGGCTCCGTTCGGTCCGACTAACCCGTAAATCCCTTCCATGCAAAGCGATACGTTCGATAAAATGAGTTGTTTTTTGATTCGTTTCGTGACGCTGGATACATGGATCATGTCTGTCCCTCCTGAACCATGCGGATGAGTTGTATCGCTTTCTCCCAGCTGCCATCTGCTCCTTCCCTCATTTGTTTGTACCATAAAGCCAAAAATTTTTGTTTTTTCTCATCGGATAAGCGTTCATACTCCCCAGACAGCTGCCTCAGCACTTCCTCTGTTTTCCCGTCAGGAGAGTCGACTGACAAAGCCAAATCAAACGTCAAATCTCCTCCGGAATAGGGAAGGGCTAATTGTTGTTGGAACCATCTTGCCAGCAACGCTTGAAACACTTCTTTTTGCATCGATGAATGTGCTCCCCTCCAAAGAAGTCCTTCTGTTATGATTTCCGGCAAATACATCAATGTTCCTTCTTGGGAGCGAAGGGAATATGGCGTATCAATTTGAAGAAGCAAATGATCGCTGCTATATACGCTCCGTTGTTCACCATGGGGAGCGAGCAACACGATGTTCGTCGGCAACTTTGCCTCTTTTAAATCGAACATCTGCACGATGTCATGGTGGATGCGCCGTACATGACGTTCGAAAACCGGCCAATCCCGCTCAAGATTCGGCCAATCGGCGGGGTGCACGATCTGCCACGGCCCGATTTTTTCCTTCAAAAACATTCCCGCTACGGCTGTAATGCCGCCGGACACAACTCCTTCGTACGTTCCGTCGCTTCGGCGCGGCAAATTCGTATAAAACGGCGCCGTTCCGTGAAACGACAACGTATAGCGGATCGGATGGCTCGGTTGCATCGATACAGGCACCGGACTGGAATGAACGTTCACAAAGGCAAACGGCGCATGGTCGGCTTTTGTCGGCACCCAGCTGAAATCGCTCGGCAAAAACAAATAGTGCGGTGAAATGGGAATTTGCGCGGAATCGTTCATTTGATACTCAAACGTCCATTCGTCGGTCAAGCGATTGGGTGACCGTTTGACCGTGATGACATCCCCCTGTTGAATAAACGGCAGCTGTTTTCCGGTTTGATCGGTGATTTGCTTCAGAGAAAAATGATGATAAAGCACGAACGACAGCGTGTCGCCCCGAATTTGTCGCAAGGTCACTTTCACTTTCGCATGTACACCGTTTTTGGCCTCCAGCTGAATGTCGTACCGTTCAATCGAATAGTGCAATGTGCTCGGTTTGATTGTTGGATCATGAGTTTGATAGTAAACATTTTCTTGAGCCAAATCAGCGTAGCTAAACACCAGTTTGCTTCCTGTGAAAATATGCGGAAACAACCAAGCATCACCCGACAAAAGCAAAGCAACGCCCATGATAATGGCCGCTTTCTCCTTTGTAGTGCGGGCCGTTTTCCAAAGAATGGCCCATACCGCCATCATCGACGCTAGGATCCAAAACAATATTTTCATATACGTCGGAAGGCTGACGCTGTATCCAATGACGTCACGAAATACATCGTCCATATTCAACGGACCGATGTAGAACAAACTACGGATGTCGGAAAAGGGGATGCGATGGAAATAACGGGAAAACAATTGTGTATTCATCGGGCCGATTGCCAGCCAAATGACCATCATCCAGGCAAAGCTTAATCGGTTTTTCCCAAACAATAGAGCAGTGAAAATACCAAGAAAAAAGGCAAATACGAACGGCAATAGCCAATATACGGCAATATACGATGCCGTTTCGGTATACAACGAAGAAAAGGGAAGGCTCCATGTCCGATAAAACTGCCATACGAGCACAACTTGCAGACCGGTGAAGAATGCAAGAAACAACAGGTGATTGGCGAACAAGGCGGCGATTTTCAACGCTGTGATGCGCAGTGAACCGGCAAACAAAAGATTGGCGCCAAATCGGTATTCATCAGAGAACAACTTGTAAAAAAACACCATAAACAGCAGCATTGTCGCTTGGACGATTAACGTCATTTCCCCGACAAAATTTCCATAATCCGTCTTACCAAAGGAATCGTACTGGCGAATGAGAAAGCGCATCATCAGCATGATTAACAAAAATGTGTATGTTCCCATATAGAGAATGCTTTTTCCCATCTGTTTGGCGTAAAACCACGATAGGCGAGTAAACAAAGCCATAAGGGGTCACTCCATTTTCAGCATGGTCGCATCCATCAACGATAAAAGGAAGCAAGCGAATGCCGGTGTGATGGAGCCGTGTTGACATTCGCTTGCTTGTTGAATGAAGCGTGCAAACTTAATTCACGGTCACTTTTGCTTCGCCATAAATAGATGTCGCGTTGGCTTGTGTGTATGCTTCAGCATAGTAGAAAGACCCGTTTTCAGCTGTAAAAGATTTTTTTACTGTTTGTGATGGATAGGCTATTGCCGAAGCAACTGTTGAATCAGGCCACCAGTTGATTTGTTTTTTGGCATACCCTTGTACATAAAATGCTGGACCTGATGAAGAGACGGCCAATGTTCCAGAAGCCCCAGTAGCTTTCACTGGTGTTCCTGTGGCAGAACTAGCCCCCGGTGAAATATGCGCAATGGAAGTGCCGGCGGCATAAACAGATCCAGCAATGCTGAGAACCAACACTAAAATGAATAGTGGTAGCCCCTTAGCTTTCGTTTTACGTGCCTTATTGACAACCATCCTTCTCACCTCCTTTCAAGGGTAGTAATTTGGTAGAATCAAGTTGATAAATGGGTTTAGGAAGCATTGTGAATATTTTTTCTATTCGATTTGTAAAGATGAGATAATGTGCATTCGAAAAATCATCTTTTAAGAAATAATAAAACTGTTCTAAGTCTTCGAAGTCAAAGTGTTTAGTCGGCTGATCGAAAATGAACACTGTGCGATTCAGTGACTGTCCAAGGGAAACAAGATAAATCAGCCGTTGAAACATAGTGAATGAATCGATTGATGCATGGGAAGGGAGGCGATATTTTTTCCATAGCGCCGATTGTTGAAATGGCCGGTTCAGCCATATCGAAATATCTTGCAAACGATAGTTTCTCCACAGTTGATGGTAGTTCTCAGGAATCACGAAAAATACGGTTTTATTCGATTTTTCCTTTCTTTTTGTTGCCTGTTCATCGAAATGGATTTCCCCTCCATCGATAGGATGAAAGCCGGCAAACGCTTTAGCGACAATATCTGTGCGAATGTGATTTTTGGCTAGAATGATAGATTGAGAAGGAAGATTGACGGAACAATGATGCAAAATAAGTTGGCGATTGTGCTTGAGGGTCACGTGTTTTAATTCCATCATTTGTCTCCTCTCCCCCTTTCTTGCACTAGTTGAATCAATATTTTTTCTTTTTCTTTCATCGATAATGCCATGTAGTGCTCCCACGCTGTTGAGTCGATGGAGGATTTTTCCGCTATCCTGTTTCCATATCCGATAGATGGAATATGTAGTTTTTCCATTAAATACAAGCCGGCGAAGAGGCTGAGCCGTTCGTTTTCGAACAATCGGTATGGGATGAAAAACGCAGCCAACTCCTGAATATGTTTGGTTACCGGGCTGCCATTGACGTCCAAGAACGGATCAATGTAAAACGTGTAGTTTCCGTCAGCCATCGTGCTGTCATACAGCGAAAGATTTGTTGTGTTGATGCTTTTCGGGATGATCGAGACGCTCTTGACTTCTTTTGTGCAGTAATCTATGTTTGCAAGATCCGGAAATACGTGACATAGCTCATTGCGGATGGAAACGAGTTGACGCTTCAACTCCATATAATTTCTTGTTGTGGTGAGAAACGGTTTATAAACAAGGAAACGAGTATGTTGCACTTGAATTTGTTTGTAAGGACCGTTGATCATGGAGAGACAAAGGGGATGGTCCCCACGCCAACGGTACTTTTCCTTTCCGACAATCATTTTGACCCGTGTACATGTTTTCGTTTCCACATTGGAATGAAGCGTTCCGGATGAGTCGAGATCGTAAAGCGTTGAATCCACTGATTGCGGATACCAGTTGGCTTCAAATGGCAACAAAGTGACGCCCGATGTCAACGGATAAAAGGTTGAGCCGAACGTATGCTGATAATAGATCGTCATGGATGGCGCACCGTTGGTCTCCACCTGAACAACGTTTCCTTGTTGTTGAAAGGGTAAACGCTTCCCTCCGCCTTGGATGTGATCGATTTGAAATTGCTCGTTGATCGAAAAACGAACGGTGCGTTCTTTCGGATGCAGAGAGAGTGTGACTTTGATCGGATACGTGGATTTCGGATTCACCTCGATCTCCTTGATTTTCCAATATCCATGCAACGGGATGTTCTTGGTTTGATCCTGATGTTTGATTTGTTGATAAAGTTTGACGTCGTTTGCCAACAGAATGTCATCCAACTGGAATTTTGATTGTGCATGTTGAAGGAAACTTGTTGCGAAAGTAAGGAAAATCGCACTAGCCGCGAGCCCCGCGAAGGATCGCCGCATGCTTCGAAAAACGCCATAAACGGCGATGGAAGAAAGGATATACGCCAACTTGATCAGCACGCGTTCTTTTTGAAAGGTTAGGCTGAATAACGGGTCAATGTAAGGCCAACGATGGTTTGCCCACAAGGAGAAGGATGGGTTGCGATATTCCAAAGAAAACAGCACGATGATCCACAAAACAAACACACCAACGAGCAACATCGCTTTTTTCGGAGAATGATAGGCGTAAACAGCGCTTGTGGACAATCCGATCATCCACGCCCATAGAAATGGTAGAAGAAAATGAATCAAATACAATGGAAACAGAAAGGTGAAAAGATCCCAACCCGCTGAATAGTTGATCACCACCGCACCGGCGATGATCCCGGCCAAGGCCAGTTGCCAAGCGAAAAAACAAATAAATGCGATCAAAGCTTGGCAGAAGACGATCTTTTGCGGGTTTGGCATGATGTCGTTCATCGCGATCCAGTGAATCGGCGTTGAGGCGAACAAGGAAACGTGCAAACGAAAGCTGAAAAGCAGCCAGACCGCCATTCCAATCGGAACCAAGTACTTCGTATATAAGATCCATTCGGCTGGATTGATGGTATGGGGATTGAGGCAAACAAACATCAAAACCCCAGAAAATACGAATATGAAAATGGCTTCTGCTTTTAAGCGGGACGCCATTCTTGAAATGAACACCCATTTCATATGGAATGCCCTCTCTGATCATCAATTTGAAATGTTTGTAAAATTCAATGGCATTATAGAAAAAAAAAAGAAGATGTCAACCTTTTACATGGAAATTCACAGTATATTCACAAATAATAGGAAAATCGTATTGTCATGATGACGATTTTTGGCAAATTTTGCGTCTTTAGGTGTAGGGAGTGTCCATTGTGCGACGTGCTTTTTTTCGACGCGCTGAACGAAGCGATCAGGCGCGAAATCGAGGGTGAAGGGAAAACGATTTACGAAAAAGCCCACTCATAAACCGCGCCTCCGGATTTAGCCGGTTCGCTTTCTCACTTGAGGGCGGCCTTTTTTTGCCCTTTCGCGGCTGTTTGGGCAGATGGGCTTCGGGACGGGTGTGCATGTGAGCCAAGTATTGTCTGTTTTTCCTTGCATCGAAAGCGCCGTCATCTGTACAATGAAGTCGGCAACCATTGGCAAAGGAGACTCGCGATGAAAATCGGCTATCGGACATTGAAAACGGCGGTGGGGGCGGCGCTGGCGATTGCCATCGCTCAGCTCATCGGTCTTCATAACTTCGCTTCCGCTGGCATTATCGTCATCTTATGCGTCCAAGTGACGAAAAAGCGGTCGTTGGAAACAGCTCGGGCTCGTTTTGCGGCGTGCGTCGTCGCGATCGGGTTTGCGGCGTTGTTTTTTACCGTCTTCGGCTATCATCCGTGGACGATCGGGCTGTTGCTGCTGCTGTTCATTCCAGTGACCGTCAGGCTGAAGGTGAACGAGGGCATTGCGACAAGCTCGGTCATTATTTTGCATTTGTATGCGGCCAAGGACATCACGTGGGGATTGGTCGCCAATGAGATCTTGCTGGTGGCGGTTGGCATTGGTGTGGCGCTGCTTATGAATATGTACATGCCAAGCGTCGAGAAGCAGCTCAAAGAGTACCAACGCATCGTTGAGGATTTGTTCCGCATCATTTTAAAAGAAATCGTCCGCTACTTGCGCACCAATGAACTCGATTGGGATGGCAAAGAGCTTCCGCTCGCCGCCGAGACGCTCGAAAAAGCGAAAAAACTCGCCATGCGTCACGCCGACAACCAATTATGGCGGAATGAGGATGAATATGTCCGCTACTTCCGCATGCGCGAGCGGCAGTTGGAAATCATTGAGCATATGCTTCCGCTTGTGACGTCGCTCGTCTACACGGTCGAGCAGCGGATGATGATTGCGGATTTTATCGACGAATTAAGCGATGCCATTCACCCGGGAAATACGGCGGACCGCTTTTTGCGGCGCCTCGCCGAGATGCGCGAACAGTTTAAGGCGATGCCGCTGCCAAAGACGCGCGAGCAGTTTGAAGAGCGGGCTGCGTTGTTTCATTTAGTGCGCGAATTGGAGCGATATTTAATCATCAAAAGCGAATTCCACCCCGGAAACGAACGAAAACCGCAGCGGCTTAAGGCATGATGCAGGGCATATGTCCATCCGTTTTGGCGCACACTATAGCCAAACATTCAAGCAAAGGATGGACGGATATGCGGGTATGGTTGGCCATTTGTCTCGTGATAACCGCAGTGTTGGGGGCGCCTTTCCAGACAGCGGCGGAGGCGAAGCCGCTCGTGATTGTGAACAAAGCGATCAATAAGCTCGCGCTCGTCCGCGACGGCCGCATCGAAGCCGTTTATCCCGTGGCGACCGGGGTCAATACCGATTTGACGCCGGAAGGAATGTTTACGGTGACGGTGAAGGCGAAACACCCGTATTATCGGAAAAAGAACATCCCGGGCGGGGCGCCGAACAATCCGCTCGGCACAAGGTGGATCGGCTTTAACGCGCGCGGGACGGACGGGCGCACGTACGGCATTCATGGCACGAACAACCCGGCGTCGATTGGCGGCTACGTTTCGCAAGGCTGTGTGCGCATGCACAACCGCCATGTCGAGCAGCTGTATGAACGGGTGCCGATCGGCGCCAACGTGCTCATCCTTCGCAGCAATGAATCGTTTTACGCCATTGCCAAACGGTACGGCGCTGTCCAATGAAAAACGCAAGCTTCCGGTTTTGGAGCTTGCGTTTTTTACGGAGTGCGGTTAAAACCACATGCTGATGCCGGCGAGGAGCGTCGTCAGCAGCATGCAAATGAGCATCAAGTAAACCACGAATTTTTGCGTTTTGCGCGACAACGGTCCGTCCTCCTTCCGTCCGCTGTTCTACGTTTATTGTAACGGCAAACAGCAGGGCGGACAAGGAAAAAAGCAGGATGAGAGATGAAACGGACCGCTCCATGGCTTGACCGTTGCGCAGACAAAGAAAAACAAAAAAAGCAGGATTTTTTGTCGAAACGGCGAATAATAAAATGTTGGCCTCATCATTTTGCGGCAAAGGGGATGCAGACGATGGAAGTAAAAAAAGTCGACCATATCGGCATTGCCGTCCGCTCGATCGAGAAAGCGCTTCCGTTTTATACAGATGTGCTCGGCCTGCCGTTTCTCGGCATCGAGGAAGTCGAGTCGGAGCAGGTGAAAGTGGCGTTTTTGCAGGCTGGAGAGGCGAAAATTGAACTTCTTGAGCCGCTGTCGCCAGAGAGCGCGGTGGCGAAATTTATCGAGAAACGCGGCGAAGGGATTCATCATGTGGCGCTTGGGGTTGAAGACATCACCGAGCGCATCCGTGAGCTGAAGGAGCATGGCATCCGCATGATTCAAGATGCGCCAAAACGCGGCGCCGGCGGGGCGTGGGTGGCCTTCATGCACCCGAAATCGACCGGCGGCGTGTTGTACGAACTTTGTGAACGGACGAACCGAACGGAGGGACACCAATGAGCGACATGTACGACAAAATCAATGAACTGTATGACCGCCGACGTGAGATTGAACTGGGCGGCGGCGATGAGAAAATTGAACAGCAGCACGCGAAAGGGAAGCTGACGGCGCGCGAGCGGATTGACTTGCTTTTGGATGAAGGAACGTTTGTCGAACTCAATCCGTTCATCGAGCACCGTTGCACCGATTTTGGACTTGGCGAAAAGAAGGGACCGGGCGATGGAGTCGTCACCGGCTACGGGAAGATCAATGGACGCACCGTATTTGTGTTCTCGCAAGATTTCACCGTCTTCGGCGGGGCGCTTGGGGAAATGCACGCGAAAAAAATCACGAACATCATGGATTTGGCGGCGAAAACCGGGGCTCCGGTCATCGGCTTGAACGATTCGGGCGGCGCCCGCATTCAAGAAGGGGTCTTGTCGCTTGACGGGTACGGGCACATTTTTTACCGCAACGCCATTTATTCCGGCGTCATCCCACAAATTTCCGTCATTATGGGGCCGTGCGCCGGCGGGGCCGTCTATTCGCCGGCCATCACTGATTTTGTGTTCATGGTCGAAAAAACGAGCCAAATGTTCATCACCGGTCCGAAAGTGATTGAAGCGGTGACCGGGGAGAAAATCAGCGCCGAAGATTTAGGCGGCGCCCGCGTGCACAACACGATCAGCGGCAACGCTCATTTTGCGGCGGCGAATGAAGAGGAGGCGCTCGCCGAGGTGCGGCGGCTGCTTGGCTATTTGCCGTCAAACAATAACGAGAAGCCGCCGTTTGGCCCGATTCCGGACGGGGACGACTACCGCCCCGATTTGGCCGATGTCGTGCCGATTGACGCCGTCCGCCCGTACGATGTGCGCCACGTCATCGCCCAAGTCGTCGATGACGGATCGTTTCTGGAAGTGCAAAAAGATTTCGCCAAAAACATCGTGATCGGCTTTGCCCGCATCAAAGGCGAAGTGGTGGGGCTTGTGTGCAACCAGCCGAAGTTTATGGCCGGCGGGCTTGACATTGATTCGTCCGACAAGGCGGCGCGTTTTATCCGCTTTTGCGATTCGTTCAACATCCCGATCATTACGTTTGAGGACGTCACCGGCTTTTTCCCGGGCGTCAAGCAGGAGCACGGCGGCATCATCCGCCATGGGGCGAAAATTTTGTACGCCTACTCGGAAGCGACCGTGCCGAAAATTACGGTCATTTTGCGGAAAGCGTACGGCGGCGCGTACGTCGCCTTAAACAGCAAATCGATCGGCGCCGATGTCGTCTATGCGTGGCCGAACGCCGAAGTGGCCGTCATGGGGCCGCAAGGGGCGGCGAACATCATTTTCGCGAGCGAAATTGAAAAAAGTCCGAATCCGGAAGAAACGCGGGCGCAAAAAATTGCCGAATACCGCGAGAAATTCGCCAATCCGTATGTCGCCGCCAAATACGGCATGATCGATGACGTCATCGACCCGCGCGACACGAGAATCAAGCTCATTCAGGCGCTCGAGATGCTTCGCCATAAGCACGAAGAACGGCCGAAGAAAAAGCATGGCAATATTCCGCTGTAAACGAACGGGGGCCGAGGGGCCCCTTTTTTGTTGCTCGGCCCTTCATTTTCGCACGGGGATTCACGTATGTCAGGCTCTTTCCGATGCCGCGCTTTCCAATCGCTCACCGGATTTTTTCGCCTATATACGGACCCGACATTTGATCCGGCAGTCCGCGCCGGTACATTTCGAGTGCGTCCGTATGCGTCTTGAGCGTGCGGATCGTTCCGGCGTCCGGTTTGGTATAAATGATGGGAAAATCTTGTTCTCCGTATGCCTGCTGAACAGGAAACGCCAGTTTTTCTTGATCAAGGGAAAATTCCGCCTGCACGCCAGGCCTATTGCCGCGGGCGTCAAGGCGGATCCAGCGGCGCAATGAATGAAGATAAACAGCATTCAAGGCGTGCAGGCAATACCCTTGATCCGGTGTGTCAAACAGCATCAGCTTTTGGTAGCAAAATCCAACTGGAATTCCTTGCGACCGCAATAAGGCCGCCAATACATTCGCTTTGGCATAGCAAATGCCTTCCCGGTGCAACAGCACTTCAGAAGCGCGGCAAGTCACCGTTGTGCTTTGGACGTCCCATGAGTGGGCGATATGATCTCTCACAAATTCAAAGGCCATTTTTGCTTTGTCGATTTCCGATTGCAGGTTGTGAAACAATTCTTTCGCCGTTTGTTGAATAAGCGGATGAGAGAAATCAACAACATCCGTTTCTTCCAGATAATCGTCCAACCGGGCGGATTCAGGAATAAGATGCATAGAAACGCTCCTTTCATTCAGTAAATTTTAAATAATTATACATATAATTGAATATAAATTCAATCTTGTGTTTTGCCAGACGCATGTTTGGCTCTTGGCGGAACATTTAGGTATACTTGAGGTGGAATACATAAACAGGAGGAGGAAAGCTATGGTCAATGAACAACGTCTTGTCGACGAGTTTTTAGAACTCGTGCAAATCGATTCAGAAACGAAGCATGAAGGAGAAATCGCCAACGTGCTCAAACAAAAGTTTGAAGCGCTCGGCCTTGAGGTGATCGAAGACGATGCCGCCGCGAAAACCGGGCACGGCGCCGGCAATTTGATTTGCACGCTCGCGGCGACGAAAGACGGGGTGGATCCGATTTATTTCACGTCGCATATGGATACGGTCGTGCCGGGCAAAGGCGTGAAGCCATCGATTCAGGACGGCTATGTCGTCACCGACGGGACGACGATTTTAGGTGCGGATGATAAAGCGGGCTTGGCGGCGATGTTGGAAGCGATTCGGGTGTTGAAAGAGCAAAACATCCCACACGGCGTGATCCAGTTTATCATCACTGTCGGAGAAGAGTCGGGGCTTGTCGGGGCGAAGGCGCTTGACCCATCGCTCATTCAAGCGAAATACGGCTATGCCTTGGACAGCGACGGCAAAGTCGGCAACATCGTCGTCGCCGCCCCGACGCAGGCGAAGCTGAAAGTGGTTGTGCACGGCAAAACCGCTCATGCCGGTGTGGCTCCGGAGCGAGGAGTGTCAGCCATTACGATTGCGGCGAAAGCGATCGCGAAAATGCCGCTCGGCCGCATCGACGAGGAAACAACGGCCAACATCGGCCGCTTCGAAGGCGGCACGCAAACGAACATCGTCTGCGACCGCGTCGATATTTTAGCCGAAGCCCGCTCGCTTGTCCCGGAAAAAATGGAAGCGCAAGTGGCGAAAATGAAAGAGGCGTTTGAAACGGTCGCCGCGGAAATGGGCGGCCGCGCCGATGTCGAGGTGGAAGTGATGTACCCGGGCTTTAAGTTCAGCGACGGCGACCATGTCGTGGAAATTGCCAAACGGGCGGCGGCGAAAATCGGCCGGCCGTGCGAGCTGCAGCGAAGCGGCGGCGGCAGCGATGCCAATATCATCGCCGGCTTCGGCATTCCGACGGTCAACCTCGCTGTCGGCTATGAAGAGATCCATACGACGAACGAGCGGATGCCGATTGAAGAGTTGGTCAAACTGACGGAAATGGTCATCGCCATTGTCGAAGAAGTCGCCAATGGCCAGTGAGCATCCCGAGGCTGGATGCTCGTTTTTCTTCGGACGCTGAAATCCGGTGAAAATTCAGCCGGAATCGGCCGATAAAAAAAGCAGGCACGATTTCAATCATGAGAGAGGTGGCGGGGGAATGGACAAATATGTTGTCTTTCGCGTCGAGCGGGAACAGTACGCCGTTTCGATCGCGTATGTCGTCTCGATTGAAAAAATGACAGAGCCGACCGCCGTTCCGCATATGCCGGACTATATGGCCGGCGTCGTGCGCATCCGCGGCGAGCTCGTGCCGGTGCTTGATATGCGGGAATTGTTGTACGGAAGAGCGATTGAGGAAACGGATCAGACACGCCTCATTGTCGCCGCTGTGGATGGCTTGTCGGTCGCGTTTATCGTCGATGAGGCGAAAGAGATCGCCGATATTGAGCCTGAGGCCATTAAACCGCTTCAACTGATGTCCGCGGAGCGCACGCCGTATGTAGTCGGGATGGCGGCGCAAGACGACCGGCTGTTGACCGTGCTTGACCCGCGCGTCTTGTTTGCCCATTTGGACGAGGCAGAGGAGATTCGCGAGCAGGTGGCCGCTGCCCAAGCCGCTGCCCGGGCAGGAGAGACGGTATAGGTGTTTGCCTATACCGTTTTTTCTTCCGCGCATATCCTAATCATGGAAATGAACTTCAACTCATGAAGAGGAGGCGCATTCCATGGTTCGACCGTTTGGCCCGTATATGGGCGGCTTTTATCCGCCGTACTTTGGCGGCTACGGCCACTATCCGTATGGCTACTATCCTTATTGGCACGGGGGCTACGGCGGCTATCACCATTTTCCATACGGGATGCATGATGGCCACTATCCGTTTTCCCCATACGGCTTCCCGCACTATGGAGGCTACTAAGCATGAGGGGCGTTGCGCCCCTTTCATTTTCAATATGAAAATGGCAAACAAATCCGTCGTGCAGACTCGTTCATAAATCGGTTTAGAAAAACTTGCAGGCAAGCGTAAACGTATGGTATGTTGTTTGATGAACAAACAAAAACGGAAAGGGACGTTGAATCATGGCGAAACAGCAAATCGGCGTCATCGGACTGGCGGTCATGGGGAAAAACTTGGCGTTGAACATTGAAAGCAAAGGCTATTCAGTGGCGGTATACAACCGTTCGCGCGAAAAAACGGACGAGTTTTTGCAAGAAGCGAAAGGAAAAAACATTGTCGGTACATACAGCATCGAAGAATTCGTCAACGCCTTGGAAAAACCGCGGAAAATTTTGCTGATGGTGAAAGCGGGAGCGCCGACGGACGCGACGATCGAACAGCTGAAGCCGCATTTGGAGAAAGGCGATATTGTAATTGACGGCGGCAATACGTATTTTAAGGATACGCAACGCCGCAATAAAGAACTCGCTGAACTCGGCATTCACTTTATCGGCACGGGTGTCTCCGGCGGCGAGGAAGGGGCATTGAAAGGTCCGGCGATCATGCCGGGCGGGCAAAAAGAAGCGCATGAGCTCGTGCGCCCGATTTTTGAAGCCATCGCCGCCAAAGTCGATGGCGAGCCGTGCACGACGTACATCGGTCCGGACGGCGCCGGGCATTATGTCAAAATGGTGCATAACGGCATCGAATACGGCGACATGCAGCTGATCGCTGAAGCGTACTTCCTGCTCAAACATGTGCTCGGCATGGATGCTGCAGAGCTGCACGAAGTGTTTGCCGACTGGAACAAAGGCGAATTGAACAGCTACTTAATCGAGATCACCGCTGACATTTTCACGAAAATCGATGAAGAAACAGGCAAGCCGCTTGTTGATGTCATTTTGGACAAAGCCGGGCAAAAAGGGACGGGCAAATGGACGAGCCAAAACGCCCTCGATTTGGGCGTGCCGCTGCCGATCATCACGGAATCGGTGTTCGCCCGTTTCATCTCGACGATGAAAGACGAGCGCGTGAAAGCAAGCAAAGTGCTCGCAGGCCCAGCGGTGAAGCCGTTTGAAGGCGACCGCGCCCACTTCATCGAAGCCGTGCGCCGCGCGCTTTATATGAGCAAAATTTGCTCGTACGCCCAAGGATTTGCGCAAATGAAGGCGGCTTCTGAGGAATACAACTGGAACTTGCGGTATGGCGATATCGCCATGATCTTCCGCGGCGGTTGCATTATCCGTGCGCAATTTTTGCAAAAAATTAAAGAGGCGTACGACCGCGATCCGGCGCTTTCGAACTTGCTCTTGGATCCGTATTTCAAAGACATTGTCGAACGCTACCAAGACGCGCTCCGCGAAATCGTCGCCACCGCGGCGATGCGCGGCATTCCAGTGCCAGGATTCGCCAGTGCCCTCGCCTATTACGACAGCTACCGCACCGCGGTGCTCCCGGCCAACTTAATCCAAGCGCAGCGCGACTACTTCGGCGCCCACACGTACGAACGCGTTGACAAAGAAGGCATTTTCCATACGGAATGGTTGAAATAAGCGAAAAACCCTTAGAGCCGAAGGCGGTTCTAAGGGTTTTTTGGTGCTTGATGAAAATTCTCTCCAACCGGTAAGTTGCCCGATATCGTCGCCCGGCAGACCTTTCCGTTCACGCTGGGCATCTGATTACGTGCGTCGATAAATGGCATCGCCGACAATAATCGTGATTAAAGAAATGAGCATCGTCAATTTGACCACTTTGTAGTCTAAAAAGCGCAGCACTTGTTCTTCAAACATGTAGATGAAAAAGAAAATGATCATCAGCAAGGCGACAAATAAGACAAATCTTTTTTTTCGATTCATGGACATGGATTCTCCTTCTATCAGAATGTATCCAATACATTGCCCGTCGTTTTGATCATATCATCAGAAATGTATACTCGTTTCAGATTTGTTCGCTTACTGTCGCTGTAAACAAAATGATAGGCGTCGTATATATACTGATCATAATAATCACTGTAATACCGTATGATTTTCACTGTTGTCCAGTATGGTTTTAGATTAATATATTCCCCTGCTAATGTACAAATCGAAGCAATGGTTGTTGCCGCTCCGGGGCCAAACGTATATCCAGCTGCTGTAGCAATAGCTGTCAATCCCATCTTTAATACACTGCTTACAAATTTAGCGGCATCGTTATCAAAAGCATAGTATCTAGCTCCAATCACAGTTCCGTCGCCTGGATTAGGGATCACTTGGGGCATCACTTGGTTGTTGTTTGAGGCGAAAAATGGTGAAGAACGCAGTAGCTCTGAATCAATCATTTGCTTTACGATCGTTATTTTCTCTGATGCAATCATGTTGTCGGGGGAATTAATAATTATTTCAACCCCGTTATACGTGATTTGATATATATTACTTTTTCTGGTCATGCTATCTCTATTCTCTCGTGTTTCTGCACCTGCTATCGAAACACTAAATGACATAAAGAGGAAGCTGATAACAAGAATAGAAGACAATAGTTTCTTCATAAAGAAAAAACTCCCTTCATGAATGATATTAATTGACCTTCGCATTCCTTCAGCTAACAAAAGAGGACTAGTCTTACAAGTATTCCTAATTAAAGGAGATAAGGATGTTGGACACATTCCTAACCAGTTGACATATTGCTTGTCAAGTACAGGTTATAGTGATGGACCAATACTATAAATTCCTCCTTCCCTTTAATATATTTACAGTGGGTCTTCACCATTTTCTGTGATTTCCACTCAATCCCAGAAACATGTTAGCTGGATGAAATAGGTTCATCAGTCAGGATCCTTCTTCCGCATACAGACCACGAAGTTGGTAGAATGGAAACAGTCAAGTGCTTTCCTTGACGGGTTCCATTCTACCAACTATCATACCGATAGCGGAAGAAGGGAGCGCTTAAGCAGCCTGACTACCTGTAGTGTTCCCTGTACACTCCAGAAATACACGCAAACGAAACCGTTCTAGATTTCGATAGCCATATGCCCGGCGTTTGATGTTTTTGATCTTGTGATTCGTCCCCTCGATTCGGGCATTGGTATATGGGCACAAAAAGTAGGAAAGAATAGGCTCCTTCCACCTTTCAAGCG
>NZ_MVKA01000013.1:0-63879 GCF_002042905.1 Geobacillus sp. LEMMY01 | reverse complement strand
GCTAGCAGTSWGCTGGCAGAGCCTGTCCCAGCCGTGAGGCTGATCCGCAGGCAAATCCGCGGATCGCAAAGGCCAAGCGGTGACGGCGACGGAGTAATCCGGAAGTCCCCGATTTCACACTGCCAAGAAAAGCCTCTAGCGAGGGAAGAGGTGCCCGTACCGCAAACCGACACAGGTAGGCGAGGAGAGAATCCTAAGGCGCGCGGGAGAACTCTCGTTAAGGAACTCGGCAAAATGACCCCGTAACTTCGGGAGAAGGGGTGCTCTTTGGGGTGAAGAGCCTTGAAGAGCCGCAGTGAAAAGGCCCAAGCGACTGTTTATCAAAAACACAGGTCTCTGCGAAGCCGAAAGGCGACGTATAGGGGCTGACACCTGCCCGGTGCTGGAAGGTTAAGGGGAGCGCTTAGCGGAAGCGAAGGTGCGAACCGAAGCCCCAGTAAACGGCGGCCGTAACTATAACGGTCCTAAGGTAGCGAAATTCCTTGTCGGGTAAGTTCCGACCCGCACGAAAGGTGTAACGACTTGGGCGCTGTCTCAACGAGAGACCCGGTGAAATTATACTACCTGTGAAGATGCAGGTTACCCGCGACAGGACGGAAAGACCCCGTGGAGCTTTACTGCAGCCTGATATGGAATTTTGGTATCGCTTGTACAGGATAGGTGGGAGCCTGGGAAGCCGGAGCGCCAGCTTCGGTGGAGGCGWCGGTGGGATACCACCCTGGCGGTATTGAAATTCTAACCCGCACCCCTTATCGGGGTGGGAGACAGTGTCAGGTGGGCAGTTTGACTGGGGCGGTCGCCTCCCAAAAGGTAACGGAGGCGCCCAAAGGTTCCCTCAGAATGGTTGGAAATCATTCGGAGAGTGCAAAGGCACAAGGGAGCTTGACTGCGAGACGGACAGGTCGAGCAGGGACGAAAGTCGGGCTTAGTGATCCGGTGGTTCCGCATGGAAGGGCCATCGCTCAACGGATAAAAGCTACCCCGGGGATAACAGGCTGATCTCCCCCAAGAGTCCACATCGACGGGGAGGTTTGGCACCTCGATGTCGGCTCATCGCATCCTGGGGCTGTAGTCGGTCCCAAGGGTTGGGCTGTTCGCCCATTAAAGCGGTACGCGAGCTGGGTTCAGAACGTCGTGAGACAGTTCGGTCCCTATCCGTCGCGGGCGSAGGAAATTTGAGAGGAGCTGTCCTTAGTACGAGAGGACCGGGATGGACGCACCGCTGGTGTACCAGTTGTCCCGCCAGGGGCACCGCTGGGTAGCTATGTGCGGACGGGATAAGCGCTGAAAGCATCTAAGCGTGAAGCCCCCCTCAAGATGAGATTTCCCACCGCGCAAAGCGGGTAAGATCCCTCGAAGATGACGAGGTCGATAGGTCCGAGGTGGAAGCGTGGCGACACGTGGAGCTGACGGATACTAATCGATCGAGGGCTTGACCTATGAGCGGCTTCTTCCGACGGTTATCTAGTTTTGAAGGAATGAATTTCCTTCTTGACATTGTTTATTTTTCAAGTATAATAAATGATGTCAAAATCCAAACGCTTGCCTAGTGGCTATGGCGGAGGGGAAACACCCGTTCCCATCCCGAACACGGAAGTTAAGCCCTCCAGCGCCGATGGTAGTTGGGGCCAGCGCCCCTGCAAGAGTAGGTCGCTGCTAGGCAAAATGGAAAGCACGTCTTTTCTTTCCTTGGGAGAAAAGGCGTGCTTTTTCATTTATTCGGCTGCTTGACGTTTTATTGTCCAAAAAAAACGGATATTCTATAGTTAGTTTTCCTTCTTCGGTCACTCTTGAAATTTTCCGTAATACATTGTATAGTAAGAGTAAGGTCAAATATAGTCAAAGTCAACAAAGAGGCAGTGGGGTGTCCTTGTCAGCGGACGGCCCATCGCCAGGCAGCTTGGTTGTAAGGAAGGTGGTAGGTAGAGTGCCGAACATTTCCGACATCATTGAGCAATATTTAAAGCAAGTGCTCAATATGAGCGACCAAGATATCGTTGAAATTAAACGAAGCGAAATCGCTAATAAATTCCAATGTGTTCCGTCGCAGATCAACTATGTCATCAATACGAGGTTTACCCTTGAAAGAGGGTACATCGTCGAAAGCAAGCGCGGTGGCGGTGGGTATATCCGCATTATGAAAGTGAAGACAAAGAGTGAAGCACAGCTTATTGACCAGCTGCTCGAGCTTGTCGGCCACCGCATCAGCCAATCGAATGCCGAAGATGTGGTAAAACGTCTCGTTGAAGAAAAGGTAATTTCGGAGCGGGAAGCGAAAATTATGTTAAGCGCTATGGATCGTTCTGTTTTATATATCGATTTGCCCGAGCGGGACGAACTGCGGGCCCGTATGTTAAAAGCGATGCTGACGTCGCTGAAATACAAATAGGGGGAGGGGGAGGCATTGATTTGCCAAGAATGCAAGCAGCGGCCGGCCACGATGCGCTTTACAAAAATTGTAAACGGAGAGAAAACGGAGTTCCATCTTTGCGAGCAATGCGCCAGAGAGCATGGCCATATGTTTACGTTCTACGGCAATGATGATTTTTCACTCAACAACTTGTTGGCGGGGCTTCTCAATTTTCAAGCGCCGATGAAAGAGATGACGGCGAACGCGTTTCCGAACCCGGATGTACTTCAATGTGAGACGTGCCAAATGACATACCATCAATTCACACAAATCGGGCGGTTCGGCTGCGCTAACTGCTACCGGACGTTTGCACGCTACTTGCCGCCGATTTTGAAACGGCTCCATAGCGGCAATACCGCTCATTCAGGAAAAATTCCGAAGCGAAAAGGCGGCGTTCTCCATTTGCGCAAGCAACTTGCTATGTTGAAACAAAAGCTTCAGGAGCTCGTCGCTCGTGAGGAATTCGAGCGGGCGGCCGAGGTGCGCGACCAAATCCGCTCGTTGGAGGATGAACTGCGTCGACGCGGAGAGGGGGATATGTAAGCGGTATGTCGTTCGAGAAGTTTTTCAATACGGCGGTCAGCGCGTGGATGAGCCAAGAGGGGCCGGATTCGGACATCGTCTTAAGCAGTCGCATCCGACTGGCGCGCAACATCGTTGACTTTCGTTTTCCAACGCTGTTTAGCAGTGAAGAAGCGATGCAAATCGTCGCGTTGTTTGAACGGACGTTCGCCCATCGTTCTTACGGAGGGGCAGGCCGCTTCGAGTTGTTGAAAATGTCGGAGCTTCAGCCGATTGAAAAACGGGTATTGGTAGAAAAACACTTAATTAGTCCGCATCTGGCTGAGGATTCGCCGTTTGGCGCTTGTCTGCTTTCGGAAAATGAAGAAATCAGCATCATGATCAACGAGGAGGATCATATCCGCATCCAATGCCTATTCCCGGGGTTGCAGCTTGCTGAGGCGCTCGAGGCGGCGAGCGAATTGGACGATTGGATTGAAGGGTATGTCAACTATGCCTTTGACGAGCGGCTTGGTTATTTAACGAGCTGCCCGACCAATGTCGGGACGGGATTGCGGGCTTCGGTGATGATGCATCTTCCGGCGCTTGTGCTGACGCAGCAAATTAACCGTATTATTCCTGCCATCAACCAGCTTGGGCTTGTTGTCCGTGGAACATACGGTGAAGGGAGTGAAGCGTTGGGAAATATATTCCAAATTTCCAACCAGATCACGCTTGGGAAATCGGAGGAAGACATTGTTGCTGATTTGCATACGATCGTTCAGCAGCTGATCGCCCAAGAAAGAGCGGCTCGTCAGGCATTAGTGAAAACTTTGGGCATACAATTAGAAGACAAGGTGTTCCGTTCATACGGCATACTGGCCAACTGTCGAGTCATCGAATCGAAAGAAGCGGCGCAATGTCTGTCCGATGTTCGCTTAGGGATTGATCTAGGATATATCAAGAACATCTCGCGCAACATTTTAAATGAGCTGATGATTTTGACGCAGCCGGGATTTTTGCAGCAATATGCCGGCGGGGCGCTTCGCCCTGAAGAACGGGACGTCCGCCGCGCGGCGCTGATCCGGGAGCGTTTAAAGATGGAGGAACGAAGAAAGATGGAGGGTGATGAACGATGATGTTTGGCAGATTTACGGAACGGGCGCAAAAAGTGCTGGCGCTGGCGCAGGAAGAAGCCATTCGCCTCGGCCATAACAATATCGGCACAGAACATATTTTGCTCGGCCTCATCCGCGAGGGCGAGGGGATCGCGGCTAAGGCGCTCATGGCGCTTGGGCTCGGCCCAGATAAAATCCAAAAAGAAGTCGAATCGCTCATCGGCCGTGGCAGTGAAGTGTCGCATACGATCCACTATACACCGCGGGCGAAAAAAGTAATTGAGCTGTCGATGGATGAAGCGCGGAAGCTCGGCCATTCATACGTCGGCACAGAACATATTTTGCTTGGGTTGATCCGCGAAGGCGAAGGGGTGGCCGCCCGCGTGCTGAACAACTTGGGAGTAAGCTTGAACAAAGCGCGCCAACAAGTGTTGCAGCTGCTTGGCAGCAATGAGTCGATGTCAGGCCATGGCGGCGGCGCGTCGCATGTGAGCACTCCGACGCTTGACAGCCTCGCCCGCGATTTGACAGCGATTGCCCGCGAAGGGCGGCTGGACCCGGTCATCGGCCGCAGTAAAGAAATTCAGCGCGTCATTGAAGTATTAAGCCGGCGGACGAAAAATAATCCGGTGTTGATCGGCGAGCCGGGCGTTGGGAAAACGGCCATTGCTGAAGGGTTAGCCCAACAAATCGTCAATAACGAAGTGCCGGAAACGCTGCGCGACAAGCGGGTCATGACGCTCGATATGGGGACGGTCGTCGCCGGAACGAAATACCGGGGGGAATTTGAAGACAGACTGAAAAAAGTGATGGATGAAATTCGTCAAGCGGGCAACATCATCTTGTTCATCGATGAGCTGCATACATTAATTGGCGCCGGTGGGGCGGAAGGAGCGATCGACGCGTCGAACATTTTGAAACCGGCGTTGGCGCGCGGGGAGCTTCAATGCATCGGCGCGACAACGCTCGATGAATACCGGAAATATATTGAAAAAGACGCCGCGCTTGAACGCCGCTTTCAGCCGATTTACGTTGATGAACCGACAGTGGAAGAATCGATCCAAATTTTAAAAGGGTTGCGCGATCGGTATGAAGCGCACCACCGCGTTTCGATTTCCGACGAGGCGATCGTGCAAGCCGTCAAGTTGTCCGACCGCTACATTACCGACCGTTTCTTGCCGGATAAGGCGATCGATTTGATCGACGAGGCTTGCTCGAAAGTGCGCCTTCGTTCGTTCACCGCACCGCCGAAATTGAAAGAACTTGAACAAAAGCTCGAGGAAGTGCGGAAAGAAAAAGACGCGGCCGTGCAAAGCCAAGAATTTGAAAAAGCGGCGTCGCTGCGCGATATGGAACAGCGGCTGCGCGAAGAACTGGAGGAAACGAAACGAGCGTGGAAAGAAAAACAAGGCCAAGAAAATTTGGAAGTGACGGTCGAAGACATCGCCGCGGTCGTCTCGAGTTGGACCGGCATTCCAGTATCGAAGCTCGCTGAGACGGAAACGGAGCGGCTGCTCAAGCTGGAAGAAATTTTGCATTCGCGTGTCGTCGGCCAAGACGAGGCGGTCAAAGCGGTCGCCAAAGCGGTGCGCCGCGCCCGTGCTGGCCTGAAAGACCCGAAACGCCCGATCGGTTCGTTCATTTTCCTTGGTCCGACCGGCGTTGGGAAAACGGAGTTGGCCCGAGCCTTGGCAGAAGCGATGTTTGGCGATGAAGACGCCCTCATTCGCATCGATATGTCCGAGTATATGGAAAAACACTCGACATCGCGGCTCATCGGGTCGCCGCCGGGGTATGTCGGTTATGAAGAAGGCGGCCAGCTGACGGAAAAAGTGCGCCGCAAGCCGTATTCGGTTGTCCTGTTAGATGAGATGGAAAAAGCGCATCCGGACGTGTTCAATATTTTGCTGCAAGTGTTGGAAGATGGGCGGCTGACTGACTCGAAAGGGCGGACGGTCGACTTCCGCAACACGATCATCATCATGACGTCCAACGTCGGCGCCGATGCGCTGAAACGGAATAAGTACGTTGGCTTCAACATTCAAGACGGGAACCAACAATACAAAGATATGAAAAGCAAAGTGATGGATGAGCTGAAAAAAGCATTCCGTCCAGAGTTTTTAAACCGGATCGACGAAATCATCGTCTTCCATTCGCTCGAAAAAGACCATCTGAAACAAATCGTCCGATTGATGGCCGATACGCTCGTGAAGCGGCTGAAAGAGCAAGACATCGATCTTGAGCTGACGGAGGCCGCCATTGAGAAAATCGCCGCCGAAGGGTTCGATCCAGAATACGGTGCCCGCCCGCTGCGCCGCGCCTTGCAAAAGCATGTTGAAGACCGTTTGTCCGAAGAATTGTTAAAAGGCACGATCGCCAAAGGGCAAAAAGTCGTCGTGGATGTCAAAGACGGGGAGTTTGTCGTATTGTCGAAACAGGCGGTCGTGTGAGGGAAGAAAAGGTATGCGGCAGCTTCCTGCCCATGCCTTTTTTTCGTTGGAAAACGTTACAGAAAGGGTTAAGATCGATGGCGAAGAAGAAAACGAAGTTCGTTTGCCAACAGTGTGGATATGAGTCGGCCAAATGGCTTGGACGCTGTCCGGGATGCCAAACATGGAATTCGTTTGTTGAGGAAATTGAGCAGGAGAAACCGACTGTGCGCGGCGCATTTCTTCATTCGGAGCGCGCGGGTTCGGCCAAACCGGTCCCGATTACAGCCGTGGAGGCGGTGCAAGAGCCGCGCATGAAAACGAACAGCGCGGAGCTCGATCGCGTGTTGGGTGGTGGAATCGTCAAAGGTTCGCTCGTTTTGATCGGCGGCGACCCTGGTATTGGCAAATCAACGTTGCTTTTGCAAACATCGGCGCAGCTCGCTGCTGCTGGGCATAAAGTGCTGTATGTCTCTGGAGAGGAATCGGTAAAACAAGTAAAGCTGCGAGCTGGGCGTCTCCGTGCGGAGTGCGATCATCTGTATGTGTTGGCGGAAGCGGATTTGGAATATATTGTAACAGCGGTTGAAACCATTCAGCCCGCTTGTGTGATCATCGATTCGATTCAGACGATGTACCGTACGGACATCTCCTCCGCGCCAGGCAGCGTCGCCCAAGTGCGCGAATGCACGGCCGAGCTGATGAAGCTGGCGAAAACAAAAGGCATTGCTATTTTTATCGTCGGCCATGTGACGAAAGAAGGGGCGATCGCCGGGCCGCGTCTGCTCGAACATATGGTGGACACCGTTCTCTATTTTGAAGGGGAGCGGCATCATACGTATCGCATTTTGCGAGCGGTGAAAAACCGTTTTGGCTCAACGAACGAAATCGGCATTTTTGAGATGCGTGACATCGGATTGAAGGAAGTGGAAAACCCATCGGAAGTGTTTTTGGAAGAGCGGTCGCGCGGAGCGGCTGGCTCGACGGTCGTGGCGGCGATGGAAGGGACGCGGCCGGTGCTCGTCGAAATCCAGGCGCTTGTTTCACCGACAAGCTTCGGCAACCCGAGACGGATGGCGACCGGCCTTGACCATAACCGTGTGTCGCTTTTGATGGCCGTGCTCGAAAAGCGGGTTGGGCTGCTGTTGCAAAACCAGGACGCCTACTTGAAAGTGGCGGGCGGAGTGAAGCTTGACGAGCCGGCAATTGACTTGGCGGTCGCTGTCAGCATCGCCTCGAGCTTTCGCGACCGGCCGACGAATCCAACGGACGTCATTATCGGTGAAGTCGGCTTGACTGGAGAAGTGCGCCGCGTCTCCCGCATCGAACAGCGCGTGCAAGAGGCGGTGAAGCTAGGCTTTTCCCGTGTCATTGTGCCAAAAAACAATTTAACGGGCTGGCAGCCGCCAAAAGGCGTTCATGTGATCGGCGTTTCGCATGTGGCCGAGGCGCTTGAGCATACAATGTGTTAACCGCTCTTTCGCCTGCGCGGCCCGCTTCTTCGCGCCCAAGGGGATATGAGCGATCAAAAATTCATCGCCTCTTCATTCTTAAGTGCTCAAGCAGAGGCATAAACAGCCTAAAAGAATTGAACCTTTTCGCTCTGATGTACGTAAAAAATAGTAGGGAGATCCGAAACAACTCCGGCGTTTGGCCGGCGTTTTCCGTCTATTGTTACAAGCAGATGTCGAATGTTCAAAAACGGTTAAAAATTGCCTTCCAATTGGTTTCAAACATTGGAAACTGTTTATAATGTTAAATAGGGAGGTGAAGATGGGCTGATGGTCAAACGCATTGTGCAATTATTTTTCCTCGCCGTGGGCGGAACGTTAGGCGCCATGTTTTTGCCTGACTTGCTTAAGCTGATGAATGTGAGCGGCATGCCGCTTCTCAATAATTCTTATACGCTGGCGGTGCTGGGGGCAGTCGTTTTCTTTTTGTTGACGTTTTGGCTTGTCGATTATGTCGTCGACATGATTCGCTGGGTGGAGGAAACGCTGGTGAAGGCGCCGGCCGCCGACGTGCTGTTTGGCAGTCTCGGGCTGATTTTCGGTCTTATTATCGCGTTTTTCGTTGTCATGCCGTTGCAGTCGTTTCACATTCAAGTGTTGAATACGGTGTTGCCGATTTTTTTGACGGTGTTGCTTGGCTACTTAGGGTTTCGTGTCGGTTTAAAGAAACGGAATGAGTTGATGAACTTATTTTCCTTGTCCAACCGCATGGCGAAGAAAAAAGGTGGAGAAGCGGAAAACGAACCGTCAAAGGGCGGTGCCGTGAAAATTTTGGATACGAGCGTCATCATCGACGGGCGGATTGCAGACATTTGCCAAACCGGGTTTTTGGAAGGGCCGCTTGTCATCCCTCGGTTTGTGCTCGAAGAATTGCAGCATATCGCCGATTCGTCCGACGTGCTGAAGCGGAACCGCGGCCGCCGCGGCTTGGATATTTTGAACCGCATCCAAAAAGAAATGGCGATGAAAGTGGAAATCCATGAAGCGGATTTCAGCGACGTCCAGGAAGTCGACAGCAAACTCGTCAAGCTGGCGAAGCAGCTTCAAGGCGTTGTCGTGACGAACGATTTCAATTTAAACAAAGTATGTGAGCTGCAAAACGTGCGTGTTTTGAATATCAACGATTTGGCGAATGCCGTCAAACCGGTCGTGCTGCCAGGCGAGGAGCTGAACGTACACGTCATTAAAGATGGGAAGGAGCATAACCAAGGCGTCGCCTATTTGGACGACGGGACGATGATCGTCGTCGAAGATGGCAAAGAATATATCGGCAAACGGGTTGACGTGTTAGTCACCAGCGTGTTACAAACATCTGCAGGGAGAATGATTTTTGCCAAATTGAAACTGCTGCAAAAAGCGTTGTAAAACGAATAGGGGAAACGGCCAATGAATTACGAAGCGATTGTCTTGGCGGCCGGGCAAGGAAAGCGGATGAACGCCGGCATGAACAAGCAATTCCTTGAGCTTGGCGGCGAGCCTCTCATCGTTCGGACGCTGGAAGTGTTTGAGCGCGATGAGCGGTGCGTTCGCATTGTGCTTGTCGTCAACCCGGCCGAGCGAAGCCGATTTGAGCAGCTGCTCGCCCGCTTTCGCATTCGAAAAGTCGCCGCGCTTGCCGACGGCGGCGAGGAGCGGCAGCATAGCGTCTATAACGGATTGCAGGCGCTCGAGGGGGAGGAGATTGTTCTCATCCATGACGGCGCCCGCCCGTTTGTCCGCGTCCATCATTTGCACGAGCTAGTGAACGCCGCCGTTCAGTACGGGGCGGCGATCCCGGCAGTGCGGGTGAAAGATACGATCAAAAAAGCGAACGGTTTGTTTGTCGAACAGACGATTGATCGTTCCAGCTTGTGGGCGGTGCAGACGCCACAAGCTTTTCGTCTGTCTTTGATCATGGAAGCGCACAAAGCGGCGAAACAGGCTGGCTATCTCGGCACGGATGACGCCAGCCTTGTGGAGCGAATCGGCAAGCCGGTGAAGATCATTGAAGGGGATTATCGCAATATTAAGCTGACGACGCCGGAGGACCTTTTGTTTGCTGAGGCGATTTTGGCAAGCCGCATGGCCGAATAGATGGGGGTGGAGAGATGTTTCGCATTGGACAAGGGTTTGACGTCCATCAGCTTGTTGAAGGGCGTCCGCTGATCATTGGCGGCGTCACCATTCCGTATGAAAAGGGGCTGCTCGGCCACTCAGATGCCGACGTGCTGCTTCATGCGGTGGCGGACGCATGCCTTGGGGCGATCGGCGCCGGCGATATCGGCCGACATTTTCCGGACACAGATCCGCGCTTTAAAGATGCCGACTCGGCTGAGCTGTTGGCGCACGTATGGGCGCTCGCTCGGCAGGAAGGGTATAGGCTCGTGAACGCCGACTGCACGATCATCGCACAAAAGCCGAAGATGGCGCCGTATATTGAAGAAATGAGGGCGGTGATCGCTCGGTTGCTGGAAGCCGAGCGCTCGCAAGTCAATGTGAAGGCAACGACGACGGAGAAGCTCGGATTCACTGGGCGGGGGGAAGGCATTGCCGCCCAGGCGGTCGTCTTGCTGCAAAAAAGCTAATGGAGCGGCCTTTGGCAACATCATTTGGGAGACCTCGTTCCTTAATACATAAGCGCTTTGTTCGCCGTCCTGGCTAGGAGGTGTAAAGGGGGCGTCGGCGGCGTGGCGCTGCCTAGGCGAGAGCCGTCTGTTTTGAACTTTGCCGCTATAAACGGTACAATAATAGCACAAGCTTTGATGGAAGTGGAGGGTTTGGATGATGGCAAAAGAGGTGCGCGTGCGCTATGCGCCGAGCCCAACCGGCCATTTGCATATCGGCGGTGCGCGGACAGCGCTGTTTAACTATTTGTTCGCCCGCCATCACGGTGGAAAAATGATCGTCCGCATCGAGGATACGGATATTGAACGGAACATCGAAGGCGGCGAAAAGTCGCAGCTCGAAAACTTAAAATGGCTCGGCATTGATTATGATGAATCGATTGATAAAGATGGCGGCTACGGGCCGTACCGGCAAACGGAGCGGCTCGATATTTACCGAAAATATGTGAATGAATTGCTTGAGCAAGGGCATGCGTACCAATGTTTTTGCACGCCGGAAGAGCTCGAGCGCGAGCGGGAGGCGCAGCGGGCGGCCGGCATCGCCGCTCCGCAGTATAGCGGCAAATGCCGCCATTTGACGCCGGAGCAGGTCGCGGAGCTCGAGGCGCAAGGGAAGCCGTATACGATCCGCCTGAAGGTGCCGGAAGGGAAAACGTACGAGTTTTACGATTTAGTGCGCGGCAAAGTGGTGTTTGAATCGAAAGATGTCGGCGGCGATTGGGTGATTGTAAAGGCCAATGGCATTCCGACATACAATTTCGCTGTTGTCATCGATGACCATTTAATGGAAATCAGCCATGTGTTTCGCGGTGAGGAACATTTGTCCAATACGCCGAAGCAGCTCATGGTATACGAGTATTTCGGCTGGGAGCCGCCGCAGTTCGCGCACTTGACGTTGATCGTCAACGAGCAGCGGAAAAAGCTGTCTAAGCGCGATGAATCGATCATTCAGTTCGTCTCGCAATACAAAGAACTTGGCTATTTGCCGGAAGCGATGTTCAACTTTTTCGCTTTGCTTGGCTGGTCGCCGGAAGGAGAGGAAGAAATTTTTACGAAAGACGAACTGATCCGCATGTTCGATGTCTCCCGGCTGTCAAAATCGCCGTCCATGTTTGATACGAAAAAGCTGACATGGATGAACAACCAATATATCAAAAAGCTTGATCTTGACCGGCTTGTTGAGCTGGCCTTGCCGCATTTAGTGAAAGCCGGGCGCCTGCCGGCGGATATGACTGACGAACAGCGGCAATGGGCGCGCGATTTAATTGCTTTGTATCAAGAGCAAATGAGCTACGGGGCGGAGATCGTCCCGCTGTCTGAGCTGTTCTTTAAAGAAGAAATCGACTACGAGGACGAGGCGCGTCAAGTGCTCGCTGAAGAGCAAGTGCCGGCTGTGCTTTCCACCTTCCTTGAGAGCGTGCGTGAGCTTGAGCCGTTTACGGCAGACGAGATTAAAGCGGCCATTAAAGCGGTGCAAAAGGCGACCGGGCAAAAAGGGAAAAAGTTGTTTATGCCGATTCGCGCGGCGGTGACTGGACAAACGCACGGACCGGAGCTGCCGTTTGCCATTCAGCTGCTCGGCAAAGAAAAAGTGATCGAGCGGCTGGAGCGGGCGTTGCAAGAAAAATTTTAATCGGCCTCTATGCACGTTTGCATGATGGATGTGGTATAATAATATAAAATTTCGATGGAACAAGCGCATAAGGAAAAAGCGTTGACGAGGAGAAGTAGGAAGCATCGGCATCCCAGAGAGAGCCGCCTTGGCTGGAAGCGGCTTATGTTCGGTGCTGTCCGAAGTGCGCCTCGGAGCCTCCTTTCGAACCGGAACAGAGACGTTCTGCAGTAGAGGGGAGCGGAGCATCTCCGTTATCGGAATCGAGTGAGCGAAACGGCGCCCCGTTTCGCTAAACAGAGTGGAACCGCGCCAAAAGCGTCTCTGTGTCTTCGGCACAGGGACGCTTTTTTATTCAAGACAACTTAGAGGGATGGAGGGAGGACATCATGTTTAAAACGTTAAAAGAGGATATTGAGGTCATTTTTGAGCAAGACCCGGCGGCGAGAAGCTATTTGGAAGTCATTTTAACGTATTCCGGCCTGCATGCCATCTGGGCGCATCGGATCGCCCATGCGCTTTACAAGCGGAAATTTTACTTTCTTGCCCGCTTGATTTCGCAAATCAGCCGCTTTTTCACTGGCATTGAAATCCATCCGGGCGCGAAAATCGGCCGCCGCTTTTTCATCGACCACGGCATGGGCGTGGTGATCGGCGAAACGTGCGAAATCGGCGACAATGTCACCGTCTATCAAGGGGTCACATTAGGCGGGACAGGGAAAGAAAAAGGGAAGCGGCACCCGACGATCAAAGACAACTGTTTGATCGCTGCCGGCGCGAAAGTGCTCGGTTCGATTACGATCGGGGAAAACTCGAAAATCGGCGCTGGGTCGGTCGTGTTAAAAGACGTACCGCCCAATTCGACCGTCGTTGGCATTCCGGGCCGCGTCGTTGTGCGCGACGGGGTGAAAGTGAAGAAAGATTTAAATCATACCGACCTGCCTGACCCGATCGCCGACCGGTTTCGGGAGCTTGAAGAGGAAATCGCCCGGCTGAAAAGCGAGCTTGAGGCATTGAAACAACAAGAAAGGAAGAACGAGTATGAGCAGCATCCGGCTTTATAATACGCTGACGCGAAAAAAAGAACCGTTTGAGCCGCTGGAGCCGAATAAAGTGAAAATGTATGTGTGCGGCCCGACCGTCTATAATTATATTCACATCGGCAATGCTCGGGCCGCCATCGTTTTTGACACGATCCGCCGCTATTTGGAGTTCCGCGGCTATGATGTGACGTATGTATCGAACTTTACCGACGTCGATGACAAGCTGATCAAAGCGGCCCGCGAGCTCGGCGAGAGCGTGCCGGCGATCGCCGAGCGGTTTATTGAGGCGTATTTTGAAGACATTCAGGCGCTTGGCTGCAAAAAAGCGGACATCCATCCGCGGGTGACCGAAAACATTGATACGATTATCGAATTCATTCAGGCGCTCATTGACAAAGGATATGCCTACGAAGTCGACGGCGACGTGTATTACCGGACGCGCAAGTTCCGCGAATACGGCAAGCTGTCTCATCAATCGATCGATGAGCTGCAAGCTGGGGCGCGCATCGAAATTGGGGAGAAAAAAGACGATCCACTTGATTTCGCCCTTTGGAAAGCAGCGAAGGAAGGAGAAATTTGTTGGGACAGCCCATGGGGGAAAGGGCGGCCTGGTTGGCATATCGAATGCTCGGCGATGGCGCGCAAATATTTGGGCGATACGATCGATATCCACGCTGGCGGCCAAGACTTAACATTCCCGCACCATGAAAACGAAATCGCCCAGTCGGAGGCGCTGACCGGCAAACCGTTCGCGAAATATTGGCTGCACAATGGGTATTTAAATATTAACAACGAAAAAATGTCGAAGTCGCTTGGCAATTTCGTGCTCGTTCACGATATCATCCGGCAGATCGACCCGCAAGTGCTGCGGTTTTTCATGCTGTCGGTGCATTACCGCCATCCGATCAACTACAGTGAGGAACTGCTTGAGAGCGCGCGGCGAGGACTCGAGCGCCTGAAGACGGCGTACGGCAATTTGCAGCATCGCTTGCAGGCAAGCACGAACTTAACGGACAATGACGAGGAATGGCTGTCGCGCATTGCGGACATCCGCGCCTCGTTTATCCGTGAAATGGACGACGATTTCAACACAGCCAACGGCATTGCCGTATTGTTTGAACTGGCGAAGCAGGCCAACTTGTACTTGCAGGAAAAAACGACATCCGAGAAGGTCATTCACGCGTTTTTGCGCGAGTTCGAACAGCTGGCGGACATACTAGGGCTCACCTTAAAGCAAGACGAGTTGCTTGATGAGGAAATCGAGGCGTTGATCCAAAAGCGCAATGAAGCGCGGAAAAACCGCGATTTTGCGCTGGCCGACCGCATTCGCGACGAGCTGAGGGCGAAAAACATCATTTTGGAAGACACGCCGCAAGGAACGAGATGGAAACGGGGATAGCACGCGATGATGGCGGAGTTTGAAACGGTCAACGATGTGAAGCAGTTGAATGGACTGGCGCTTGCCTATATTGGCGATGCGGTTTACGAGGTGTATGTGCGCCGCCATTTGCTTGCTGGCGGCAGCGTGCGGCCGCATGAGCTGCATCGGCGGGCGGTTCGCTATGTGTCGGCGCGGGCGCAAGCGCAAGTGATTTTGGCGTTGCTTGACGAGGGCGTCCTGACCGAGGAGGAAAAGGACATCGTCCGCCGCGGCCGCAATGCCAAATCAGGCACGATCCCGAAAAATACGGACGTGCAAACATACCGGCATAGCACGGCCTTTGAGGCGCTCATCGGTTATCATTTTTTGGTTAATAATGAAAAGCGGGTTGATGAGCTGATCGGCCGTTCGTTTGCCATTATTGAAAGAGAAGAAAGGGCGTTGGAATGATGGACTACATTATCGGCAAAAATCCGGTCATTGAAGCGCTCAAAGCCGGGCGTGACATCAATAAAATTTGGATCGCTGAAGGGGCGCAGCGCCATACCGTCGAACCTGTGCTTGAATGGGCGAAGCGGCGGGGCGTGCTCGTCCAATATGTCCCGAAGCGCAAGCTTGACCAGATGGCTGAAGGTGCTCATCAAGGGGTTGTCGCTCAGGCGGCGGCCTACCGCTACTATGAAATCGATGACTTGTTCGCTCGCGCCGCCGAGCGGGGCGAGGCGCCGTTTTTTCTCATCTTGGACGAGCTTGAGGATCCGCATAATTTAGGGGCCATTATGCGCACCGCTGATGCGGTCGGGGCGCACGGCCTCATCATTCCGAAGCGGCGTTCGGTTGGGCTGACCCAAACGGTGGCGAAGGCGTCGACCGGGGCGATTGAGCACGTTCCGGTCGCGCGTGTGACAAACTTGGCGCGGACGATTGACGAGCTGAAAGAGCGCGGAGTGTGGGTAGCCGGAACGGATGCATCGGCTCAAGACGACTACCGCTCGCTCGATGGCACGATGCCGCTGGCGCTCGTAATCGGGAGCGAAGGAAAAGGGATCAGCCGCCTAGTGCTTGAAAAGTGCGATTTCTTGTTCCGGTTGCCGATGCGCGGCCATGTCACCTCGCTCAATGCCTCTGTCGCCGCCAGCCTGCTCATGTACGAGGTGTACCGGAAGCGGTATCCGTTGGGAGAATAGCCGATGAACATTTTGATTGTCGACGGCTATAACATCATCGGAGCGTGGCCGGAGCTGCGCCGGCTGAAAGAAGAGGGCGATCTGGCAGCGGCAAGGGATTTATTGATTGAAAAAATGGCTGACTACAAAGGATTCACCGGGGACCATGTCGTAATCGTATTCGATGCCCACCTCGTGCAAGGAAACGAGAAAAAGTATAAACATTACGACGTCGACGTCATTTTTACAAAGGAACATGAGACGGCCGATGAGCGAATTGAACGGTTGGCGAAAACATTGATGAATGCGCGCACAAAAGTGTATGTCGCTACCTCCGACTACACCGAACAATGGACGGTGTTCGGCCAAGGCGCTCTGCGCAAGTCGGCGCGCGAGCTATTAGATGAAGTCGAGACGGTTGAGCGGGACATTTCCCAAAAAGTAAAAGCGATGCGGCAGCGCACTCCGATCTCCAAAGTTCCGCTAAATGATAGAATTGCTGAAATTTTTGAAAAATGGCGAAGAGGAGAAAAATGAGCGGTTGACGCTGTAAAAATTTGTCCTGTATAATACATGTTAGCGATTGATGCGGTCGGGGGGATCAGCGTGGGGGAATGCTTGAAAGCAATGAAAGGGAAAGATTATCATCAGCTGGACGATGAGCAGCTTGTTGCGCTCGTTCACGAAGGGGATGGGGAAGCACTTGATTTTTTAATCCATAAATATCAAAACTTTGTGCGCGCCAAAGCTCGCTCCTATTTTTTAGTCGGAGCTGATCGGGAAGATATCGTGCAGGAAGGAATGATCGGTCTGTATAAGGCCGTCCGCGATTTTAAGGGGGACAAGCTTTCCTCATTTAAAGCATTTGCAGAACTTTGCATCACAAGGCAAATGATTACCGCGATTAAAACGGCGACCCGCCAAAAGCATATTCCGCTCAATTCTTACGTTTCCTTGGATAAGCCGATTTATGATGACGAGTCGGATCGGACGCTGATGGATGTGTTGTCCGGCACGCAGGTGACGGACCCGGAACAATTGATTGTCAACCGCGAGGAAGTCGACGATATTGAACTAAAGATGGCGGAGCTGCTCAGCGACCTCGAGCGGAAAGTGCTCGCTTTGTATTTGGATGGGCGCTCATACCAGGAAATTTCCGAAGAGCTGAACCGCCATGTCAAGTCGATCGACAATGCTTTACAGCGCGTCAAGCGGAAGCTCGAGAAATATTTGGAATACCGCGAGATCAGTTTGTAGCATCGCACCGCCGCATCAAAAGATGTCATTGACAGCGAAACAGCCAATATGATAAATTTTTATGGACATCTCGCAGGAACGGTGGAATGCTGATGCGCAAAAAGTGACGCTGGCTTGCGCGCAGTGCGGGAGCCGAAACTATACGGCAGCAAAACAAATACGTCGCCTTGGTGAGCGCCGTATGGCCAACAAGTTTTGCTCAACATGCAACAAACATACGATCCATCGCGAGACGGAATAGGCGGTGGAGATAGTTTTGAACGATGATGGAGGTACGAGTGATGCAGCGAGTAACCAGCTTTTTAAAAGAAGTCGTACGCGAGCTGAAAAAAGTGAGTTGGCCAAACCGGAAGGAGTTAGTGAACTACACGGCGGTCGTGTTGGCCACGGTGGCGTTTTTCACCGTCTTTTTTGCCGTTGTGGACCTCGGCATTTCTGAGTTGATTCGCCTCGTGTTTGAATAAGCGGGCGAAGGATATGTTATAATGAAAGATAATCGCGCGCGTATGGAACCCGGCAACGGGTTTTTGTTTTGCGCAAAAAAACAAGACGAAAACCGCCCTGGGGAGGCTCGCTGATGGAAAAAAACTGGTATGTCGTCCATACATATTCGGGATATGAAAACAAAGTGAAAGCCAATTTGGAAAAACGCGTCGAATCGATGGGAATGCAAGATAAAATTTTTCGCGTCGTCGTTCCGGAAGAGACGGAAACGGACGTCAAAAACGGGAAACGGAAAACGACGAAAAAGAAAGTGTTCCCTGGCTATGTGCTCGTTGAGATGGTCATGACGGATGACTCATGGTATGTCGTGCGCAACACGCCGGGCGTCACTGGATTTGTCGGCTCAAGCGGGGCTGGTTCGAAACCGACGCCGCTTATGGAGGAAGAAGTGAAAATGATCTTGAAGCGGATGGGCATGCCGCTTGCCGAGGTTGACGTCGACTATGAGGTAAATGAAACGGTGCGGATCAAAGAAGGTCCGTTTGCGAACTTTACAGGGAAAATTGAAGCGATTGACCCGGATAAACATAAAGTGAAGCTGCTTGTCGATATGTTTGGGCGCGAAACACGGGTGGAACTTGAGTTTTCGCAAATAGAAAAAATCTAATGGATAAAGAACTTGCAATTGCTAGGGAAAAGTGATACTATTTTAAGGTCAGTATGTCTCTTAAACGGAGGCATATCGCGATGAACTTATACACTTGTATAAGGGAGCCATTTTGTTTTTACGCTGATCCTCTCAACTGGAACGGGAGATAGGAAAACGGCTCAGTAGACCGGAGCCGGATGAGTGGGAGGGGCAATCCCTAATACCACATCACGGACTTAAGGAGGTGTGTCTCGTGGCGAAAAAAGTAATCAAGGTCGTCAAACTGCAAATTCCTGCCGGGAAAGCGAATCCGGCGCCGCCAGTAGGTCCTGCGTTGGGTCAAGCCGGTGTCAATATTATGGCGTTTTGCAAAGAGTTTAATGCCCGTACGGCTGACCAAGCAGGGTTGATCATTCCGGTTGAAATTACGGTTTTTGAAGACCGTTCATTTACATTCATCACGAAAACGCCGCCAGCCGCTGTATTGCTGAAAAAAGCGGCGGGCATTGAATCGGGCTCCGGCGAACCGAACCGCAACAAAGTGGCGACAATTAAACGCGACAAAGTGCGCGAGATCGCCGAGCTGAAAATGCCGGATTTGAATGCGGCGAGCATTGAGGCGGCCATGCGCATGATCGAAGGCACGGCCCGCAGCATGGGTATTGTGATCGAAGATTAAGGATGAATGGTGCGTGTGGAAAGGTTGCGTATTCCGCAACCTTTCTCAATGGAGAAAGGGCCGTCCGGCAAGCGTACGGCTGGATAATGGTCAAAATGGGAATCTAATGCAATCCCTCGCTTAAGGCCTGTTGCCAGGAATAAGCACAGGAGGATCGTGGGAGGTTTTTTCCGCTAAAACCACAATCGAGGAGGAATTTCACATGCCAAAAAGAGGGAAGAAATATTTAGAAGCACTGAAGCTCGTCGACCGCTCCAAAGCATACCCGATTGCTGAAGCGATCGAGCTCGTGAAAAAAACGAACATCGCGAAATTCGATGCCACAGTGGAAGTGGCGTTCCGTTTGGGCGTTGACCCGAAAAAAGCGGACCAACAAATTCGCGGCGCCGTCGTCCTGCCGCACGGCACAGGGAAAGTGGCGCGCGTGTTGGTGTTCGCGAAAGGGGAAAAAGCGAAGGAAGCAGAAGCGGCTGGCGCTGACTATGTCGGCGATACAGAATATATCAACAAAATCCAGCAAGGCTGGTTTGACTTTGATGTTGTTGTCGCTACGCCGGACATGATGGGGGAAGTCGGGAAACTCGGCCGCATTTTAGGGCCGAAAGGGTTGATGCCAAACCCGAAAACCGGAACAGTCACGTTTGACGTAGCAAAAGCGGTGCAAGAAATCAAGGCTGGTAAAGTGGAATACCGCGTCGACAAAGCGGGCAACATCCACGTTCCGATCGGCAAAGTGTCGTTTGACAACGAGAAATTGGCTGAAAACTTCACGGCCGTTTATGAAGCAATTTTGAAAGCCAAACCGGCGGCGGCAAAAGGGACGTACGTGAAAAACGTCACGATTACGTCGACAATGGGCCCTGGCATCAAGGTTGACCCGTCCACGGTTGCTGTTGCACAATAACCGTTGACTTTTGTTTGTCCGTCTGTTAAAATGCCATTTGGCTGAACAAATGAATATCATTTGTACCGTAGACAGTAGGTGCCTGTTTGAGGCTTAATTTCCTACCGAGGTATGTGGACGATAGAACAGCGCGCCCCGCGCCGGGAACGAGCGGCGGTGCGTTGAACGACACCTCCATGTCTACGCGGCATGGAGGTTTTTTATTGAGCGAACGGTATAAGTGGTATTCTCTCATTTTCCTTACAGGAGGTGCAGGACGTGTCGAGCGCGATTGAACTGAAAAAACAAGTGGTCGCGGAAATCGCAGACAAATTCCGGGCCAGCAAGGCGACCGTCATCGTTGATTACCGCGGCCTAAACGTGGCAGAAATGACCGAGTTGCGCAAACAGCTGCGCGAGGCAGGCGTCGAGTTTAAAGTGTACAAAAACACCTTAACCCGCCGGGCGCTCGCGGAAGTCGGCTTGGAAGGACTGGATGAAGTGTTCACCGGTCCAAATGCCATCGCCTTCAGCAATGAAGATGTCGTGGCGCCGGCAAAAATTTTAAGCGAGTTTGCGAAAACGCATGAAGCATTGGAAATCAAAGGCGGCGTCATCGAAGGGAACATCGCCAGCAAAGAAGAAATCGATGCGTTGGCGAAACTCCCGTCCCGCGAAGGGTTGCTTTCGATGTTGCTTAGCGTTCTTCAAGCCCCGATCCGCAACTTTGCTCTTGCGGTTAAAGCGGTGGCTGACAAGCAAGAGGAACAAGGCGCATAATGGCGCATCGATATGTGCTTAACGATCATTCAGAAAACAAAGGAGGAAGTTGTGATGACGAAAGAACAAATCATTGAAGCAGTGAAAAATATGACGGTATTGGAATTAAACGAATTGGTGAAAGCGATCGAAGAAGAATTCGGCGTAACGGCTGCGGCTCCGGTTGTTGTTGCGGGTGGCGCAGCAGCTGGCGGTGAAGCGGCGGCAGAAAAAACGGAATTCGACGTCATTCTTGCCGACGCCGGCGCGCAAAAAATCAAAGTTATCAAAGTCGTTCGCGAAATCACTGGTCTCGGCTTGAAAGAAGCAAAAGACTTGGTCGACAACACGCCGAAGCCGATCAAAGAAGGCATTGCGAAAGAAGAAGCCGAAGAAATCAAAGCAAAACTCGAAGAAGCTGGCGCGAAAGTCGAAATCAAGTAATGGCTGCGCCATTGAAAAAAGAGGTTGGCCCGAGCAAGGGGCAGCCTCTTTTTTGTTAACACTATATAACAGAAGGCGGTGCAGCCTGCCGACAAGAAGGAGGGGATGATGATGAGCGAGCATTATTACTCAGTCAATCCGACGTCGGAGCGAAACCCGCAAACGTGGACGTACGTGCTGCGGGGGCATGAATTCCGCTTTACGACCGACAGCGGAGTGTTTTCGAAGCGCGAAGTCGACTTTGGCACACGCCTGTTAATTGAAACGTTCGAGGAGCCGGGAGTGGCTGGGGATTTGTTGGATGTCGGCTGCGGATATGGGCCGATCGGGCTTGCCTTGGCCAAATCGTTTCCAGACCGGCGCATCCATATGATTGATGTCAACGAGCGAGCGCTCGAGCTGGCGCAGGAAAACAAACAGGCAAACGGGATTGACAATGCGGTGATTTACAAAAGCGATCTTTTTTCGGAAGTCGGAGAACAGCGATTTGCAGCGGTCGTCACCAATCCGCCGATCCGGGCTGGCAAACGGGTTGTTCACGCGATTTTTGAACAAAGCCGCGATCATCTGCTCGATCACGGCGAGCTATGGGTCGTCATTCAAAAAAAGCAAGGCGCCCCATCTGCCTTGCAAAAACTGAACGAATGCTTTCCCGCTGTAGAAGTCGTCGCGAAGAAAAAAGGATATTATATCATAAAGGCGAAAAAATGTTGACACCGTTTTTTTATTGTGGTAACATTATAAAATGCTAAATATGCACATTTCCCGTGCAGAGGGGATGACGTATAATTTTGGACGCAATGGAAACAATGATAAAATCAATAAGCAACGAACCATATGGTTTTCTATTGGAATAGAAACCATTTTCTTTTTTTCTCCGTTCAACGCCTGGTTTCCTCGCGCCGGGAGCGTGTTAAATCCCCTAAATGAAACGGCGGTGCACGCAACGAAGCCGTTTCCGTCCGGATGGCGGGGGCCGGCCGCATGCATGCCTAGCGCTTTGCCCCGGAATGACGGAGCGGCCAGTCCGCCTTGACGGCATTGATTGCTGAGCGGGGCGGATGATGGAGCTGTTCCGGTTCCGGTTTTCACTAATGTCTACATTTGAGGGGTGAATCACTCTTGACAGGCCGACTAGTTCAATACGGGCGACACCGCCAACGCAGAAGCTATGCACGCATCAGCGAAGTGCTGGAATTGCCGAACTTGATCGAAATTCAAACGTCCTCCTACCAATGGTTTCTCGATGAAGGACTGCGGGAAATGTTTAGGGAAATTTCCCCGATTGAAGACTTTTCCGGCAATCTCTCGCTTGAATTTATCGACTATAGTTTAGGAGAACCGAAATATACGGTCGAAGAGGCGAAAGAACGCGACGTTACATATGCGGCGCCGCTTCGCGTCAAAGTTCGCCTGATCAATAAAGAAACGGGCGAAGTGAAGGAACAAGACGTGTTTATGGGCGATTTTCCGCTCATGACGGAAACCGGAACGTTTATTATCAACGGGGCGGAACGCGTCATCGTTTCCCAGCTCGTCCGTTCGCCAAGCGTTTATTACAGCGACAAAGTCGATAAAAACGGCAAACGCGGCTACTCGGCGACAGTGATTCCGAACCGCGGCGCATGGCTTGAATATGAAACCGATGCGAAAGACGTCGTTTACGTTCGCATCGACCGCACCCGTAAACTGCCGGTTACGGTGCTTCTCCGTGCGCTTGGGTTCAGCTCCGATCAAGAAATCATCGATCTGCTCGGCGACAACGAATACTTGCGCAATACGCTTGAAAAAGATAATACCGACAGCACGGAAAAAGCGTTGATTGAAATTTACGAGCGTCTTCGTCCGGGAGAGCCGCCGACGCTTGAGAATGCGAAAAATTTGCTGGCGTCGCGCTTTTTTGACCCGAAACGCTATGACTTGGCGAGCGTAGGGCGCTATAAAATCAACAAAAAACTTCATATTAAAAACCGTTTGTTCAATCAACGGATCGCCGAAACGATTGCCGATCCGGAAACAGGAGAAGTCATCGCCGAAGCTGGAGCGATGATCGACCGCCGTATGCTCAATCGTCTGCTTCCGTACTTGGAAAAAGGTGTAGGCCTAAAGACGTACCGCCCGGCCGAAGGGGTGGTGGACGGGGACATTTCGGTGCAAACGATCAAAATTTATGCCCCGAATGACCCGGAAGGCCAAAAAGTGATCAACGTCATCGGCAACGGCTTTATCGCCGAGGATGTCAAACATATTACACCGGCTGACATCATTGCATCGATCAGCTATTTCTTCAACTTGCTCCACGGCGTCGGCGATACGGATGACATCGACCATTTAGGCAACCGCCGCCTCCGTTCGGTCGGTGAGCTGCTGCAAAACCAATTCCGCATCGGCCTGTCGCGCATGGAGCGCGTCGTGCGCGAGCGCATGTCGATCCAAGATACGAACACGATTACGCCGCAGCAACTCATCAACATCCGTCCAGTGATCGCGGCGATCAAAGAGTTTTTCGGCAGCTCGCAGCTGTCACAGTTCATGGACCAAACGAACCCATTGGCCGAACTGACGCACAAGCGGCGTCTGTCCGCGCTTGGCCCTGGCGGATTGACACGCGAGCGCGCCGGGTTTGAGGTGCGCGACGTTCACTATTCGCACTACGGGCGGATGTGTCCGATCGAAACGCCGGAAGGTCCGAACATCGGGCTCATCAACTCGCTATCCACCTACGCGAAAGTGAACAAGTTCGGCTTTATTGAAACCCCATACCGGCGCGTCGATCCGGAAACGGGGCGGGTGACGGACCAAATCGATTATTTGACAGCTGATGAAGAGGACAATTACGTTGTAGCGCAGGCGAACGTACCGCTTGCGGAGGACGGCACGTTCCTTGAAGAAAACGTTGTCGCCCGTTTCCGCGGCGAGAACATCGTCGTCAAGCGCGATCGCGTCGACTACATGGACGTTTCGCCGAAGCAAGTCGTCTCGGCAGCGACGGCGTGCATCCCATTTTTGGAAAACGACGACTCGAACCGCGCGCTGATGGGGGCGAACATGCAGCGGCAAGCCGTGCCGCTGTTGGAACCGGAAGCGCCGATCGTCGGCACGGGGATGGAGTATGTTTCGGCGAAAGACTCGGGCGCAGCGGTCATTTGCAAGCACCGCGGCATCGTCGAGCGCGTCGAAGCAAAGGAAATTTGGGTGCGTCGGCTGGTTGAAGTGGACGGCAAAGAAGTCAAGGGTGATCTAGATAAATATCGGCTGCTGAAATTCGTTCGTTCGAACCAAGGCACGTGCTACAACCAGCGGCCGATCGTGAAAAAAGGCGATATCGTTGAGAAGGGCGAAATTTTGGCCGATGGCCCGTCGATGGATAAGGGCGAATTGGCGCTTGGCCGCAACGTGCTTGTCGCCTTTATGACATGGGACGGTTACAACTACGAAGATGCGATCATCATGAGCGAACGGCTCGTCAAAGAAGACGTGTATACGTCGATCCATATTGAAGAGTATGAAGCCGAATCGCGCGATACGAAGCTCGGTCCGGAAGAAATTACGCGCGACATTCCAAACGTCGGTGAGGATGCGCTGAAAAACTTGGATGAACGCGGCATCGTCCGCATCGGCGCAGAAGTGAAAGACGGCGACTTGCTCGTCGGCAAAGTGACGCCAAAAGGAATGACCGAGCTGACAGCGGAAGAGCGGCTTTTGCACGCGATCTTCGGCGAAAAAGCGCGCGAGGTGCGTGATACGTCGTTGCGCGTCCCGCACGGCGGCGGCGGCATCGTCCTTGACGTGAAAGTATTCAACCGCGAAGACGGCGACGAGCTTCCGCCGGGCGTCAATCAACTGGTTCGCGTCTATATTGTGCAAAAGCGGAAAATTTCCGAGGGCGACAAAATGGCAGGCCGCCACGGGAACAAAGGGGTTATTTCCCGCATTTTGCCGGAGGAAGATATGCCATTCTTGCCGGATGGCACGCCGATTGACATCATGTTAAACCCACTCGGCGTTCCGTCGCGGATGAACATCGGGCAAGTATTTGAGCTGCACCTTGGCATGGCGGCGAAAAAACTCGGCTTGCACATCGCCTCCCCGGTCTTTGACGGGGCGACGGAGGAAGACGTTTGGAACATCCTCGAAGAGGCAGGTCTAGCGCGCGATGCAAAAACGGTGCTGTATGACGGACGGACGGGCGAACCGTTTGACAACCGCGTGTCAGTTGGGATCATGTACATGATCAAGCTCGCCCACATGGTCGACGACAAGCTTCATGCCCGTTCCACCGGTCCGTACTCACTCGTCACTCAGCAGCCGCTCGGTGGCAAGGCGCAGTTCGGCGGCCAGCGCTTTGGCGAGATGGAAGTATGGGCGCTTGAGGCGTATGGGGCGGCATACACGCTGCAAGAAATTTTGACCGTCAAGTCCGACGATGTCGTCGGCCGTGTCAAAACGTACGAGGCGATTGTCAAAGGGGAAAACATTCCGGAGCCGGGTGTGCCGGAGTCGTTTAAAGTGTTGATCAAAGAGTTGCAAAGCTTGGGCATGGACGTCACGATTTTGACGAGCGATGAACAAGAAGTGAACATGGAAAACTTTGATGATGATGATGACCATGCACCGGATGCCATCATGGTGGACGTCAAACCGGCCGAACGGGAAGAAGCCGGCGAAGAGAAAGATGCGGTGACGAAAGAATAAACCGGCCATAACGGCCAGGCGGGGAGCTATTCCCCGCCATTGGCCGCTTGAGCGAACGGAAAACCGACGGATCAAAAAGGGAGGTATACCCCTTGCTAGATGTCAATAAGTTTGAGTACATGAAAATTGGGCTCGCTTCCCCGGAGAAAATTCGTTCTTGGTCGTATGGCGAAGTCAAAAAGCCGGAGACAATCAACTATCGGACGTTAAAGCCGGAAAAAGACGGCTTGTTTTGCGAGCGCATTTTCGGCCCGACGAAAGACTGGGAGTGCCATTGCGGCAAATATAAACGCGTTCGCTACAAAGGCGTCGTCTGCGACCGCTGCGGCGTCGAAGTGACGCGCTCGAAAGTCCGCCGCGAACGGATGGGCCATATCGAGCTGGCTGCCCCGGTTTCGCACATCTGGTATTTCAAAGGCATCCCGAGCCGGATGGGATTGGTTCTTGACATGTCGCCGCGGGCGCTCGAAGAGGTCATTTATTTTGCATCCTATGTCGTCACCGACCCGGGCGATACGCCGCTTGAGAAAAAGCAGCTGTTGTCGGAAAAGGAATACCGCGCCTATCGCGAGAAGTACGGTCAATCGTTCCAAGCGTCGATGGGGGCGGAGGCGATCAAAAAGCTGCTCCAAGACATCGATTTGGATAAAGAAGTGGCCGCGCTGAAAGAAGAGCTGAAAACGGCGCAAGGGCAACGGCGCGCCCGCATCATTAAGCGGCTTGAAGTGCTTGAAGCGTTCCGCAGTTCAGGGAACGACCCGGCTTGGATGGTCCTTGATGTACTGCCGGTCATTCCGCCGGAGCTGCGTCCAATGGTTCAGCTTGATGGCGGGCGGTTTGCAACATCGGATTTGAACGATTTGTACCGCCGCGTCATCAACCGTAACAACCGGCTGAAACGGCTGCTTGATCTCGGTGCGCCGAACATTATCGTCCAAAATGAGAAGCGGATGTTGCAAGAGGCGGTTGATGCTTTGATCGATAACGGCCGCCGCGGCCGTCCGGTGACCGGTCCGGGGAACCGTCCGTTAAAATCGCTTTCTCATATGCTGAAAGGGAAGCAAGGGCGCTTCCGGCAAAACTTGCTCGGCAAACGCGTTGATTATTCCGGCCGCTCCGTCATCGTCGTCGGCCCAAACTTAAAAATGTATCAATGCGGGTTGCCGAAAGAAATGGCGCTTGAGCTGTTCAAGCCGTTCGTCATGAAGGAGCTTGTGGAGCGGGGGTTGGCGCATAACATTAAAAGCGCGAAACGGAAAATCGAGCGCGTTCATCCGGAAGTGTGGGATGTGCTTGAAGATGTCATCAAAGAACATCCGGTGCTGTTAAACCGCGCCCCGACGCTGCACCGTCTCGGCATTCAGGCGTTTGAACCAACGCTTGTGGAAGGGCGGGCGATCCGTCTTCATCCGCTTGTTTGCACGGCGTACAACGCTGACTTTGACGGCGACCAAATGGCGGTGCACGTGCCGCTGTCAGCTGAGGCGCAAGCCGAAGCACGTTTGTTGATGCTGGCGGCGCAAAACATTTTGAACCCGAAAGACGGGAAGCCGGTCGTGACACCATCACAAGACATGGTGTTGGGCAACTACTACTTGACGATGGAGCGCGAGGGAGCCATCGGCGAAGGCATGGTGTTCAAAGACACAGACGAGGCGTTGCTTGCCTACCATAACGGCTACGTCCATCTCCATTCGCGCATCGCCATTCATGCCGGCTCGCTGAAAAACGAAACGTTCACCGAAGAGCAAAACAACAAACTGCTCTTAACGACGGTCGGCAAACTGATTTTCAACGAAATTTTGCCGAACTCGTTCCCGTACATTAACGAACCGACGACAGAAAACATCGAAGGACGGACGCCAGACAAGTACTTCCTTGACAAAGGGGTTAACGTGCGCGAAGAAATTCGCAAGCGCGAACTCGTGCCGCCGTTTAAGAAAAAAGTGCTCGGGCAAATTATCGCTGAAGTGTTCAAACGGTTCAAAATCACCGAAACATCGAAGATGCTCGACCGCATGAAAGACCTTGGTTTCCAATATTCGACAAAAGCCGGCATCACGATCGGCGTGGCCGATATCGTCGTCCTGCCGGAAAAACAAGAAATTTTGGATGAAGCGCAAGCGAAAGTCGATACGGTTTTGAAGCAGTTCCGCCGCGGGTTGATTACGGATGAAGAGCGGTACGAGCGCGTCATCTCGATCTGGAGCGCGGCGAAAGACAAAATTCAAGACCGGTTGATGAAGTCGCTTGATAAACGCAACCCGATCTTTATGATGAGCGATTCTGGGGCGCGCGGGAACGCGTCGAACTTTACGCAGCTTGCGGGGATGCGCGGTTTGATGGCCAACCCGGCCGGCCGGATCATCGAGCTGCCGATCAAGTCGTCGTTCCGCGAAGGCTTGACGGTATTGGAATACTTTATCTCGACGCACGGCGCGCGGAAAGGATTGGCGGATACGGCGCTCAAAACGGCCGACTCAGGCTATCTCACGCGACGCCTTGTCGACGTGGCGCAAGACGTCATCGTCCGCGAAGAAGATTGCGGCACCGACCGCGGCATTTTGGCTCGGGCGCTGACGGATGGCACGGAAGTCGTCGTCAAGCTCGAAGAACGGCTTGTCGGCCGCTATGCGCAGAAAACGGTGCGCCATCCGGAAACAGGTGAAGTGATCGTCCGCAAAGACGAGATGATCACCGAAGATATCGCCAATGAGATCATTAAAGCCGGCATTACGGAAGTATGGATTCGCTCCGTATTCGCCTGCAACACGCGCCATGGCGTCTGCAAAAAATGTTACGGCCGCAACATGGCGACCGGCATGGACGTCGAAGTTGGCGAAGCCGTCGGCATTATCGCCGCTCAGTCGATCGGCGAGCCGGGCACGCAGCTGACAATGCGGACGTTCCATACAGGCGGCGTCGCCGGCGACGATATCACTCAAGGTTTGCCGCGGGTGCAAGAGCTGTTTGAAGCGCGCAACCCGAAAGGGCAAGCGGTCATTTCTGAAATCGACGGCACGGTTATTTCGATTAATGAAACGCGCGACAACCAATATGAAATCGTCGTGCAAAGCGAGGTCGAAACGCGTACGTATGTAGCGCCGTACAACGCGCGGCTGAAAGTCGAAGAAGGTCAGCGCGTCGAACGCGGCCAAGAGCTGACAGAAGGCTCGGTCGACCCGAAACAGTTGCTGCGCGTGCGCGATATTACATCCGTTCAAGAGTACTTGCTTCGTGAAGTGCAAAAAGTGTACCGGATGCAAGGGGTGGAAATCAGCGATAAGCATATCGAGGTCATGGTGCGGCAAATGCTACGCAAAGTGCGCGTCATCGATGCCGGCGACACCGATGTGCTGCCGGGTACGCTTTTGGATGTCCACCAGTTTACGGATGTCAACGCCAAAGCTCTTCGCGAAGGGAAACGGCCGGCGACGGCCCGCCAGGTGTTGCTCGGCATCACGAAAGCGTCGCTTGAGACAGATTCATTCTTGTCTGCTGCTTCGTTCCAAGAAACGACGCGCGTCTTGACCGATGCAGCGATCAAAGGAAAACGTGATGAACTGCTTGGCTTAAAAGAAAACGTCATTATCGGCAAACTCGTCCCGGCTGGAACGGGTATGGCCCGCTATCGCAAAGTGAAGCCGGCCGTCAAAAAGGAAACGGCTGGCGACACGGTGTCGTCCAAATAACGCGAACCAAGTGGCCGGCTAAGGCGCTCCTTGGCCGGCCATTGCCAAATAAAAAATCCAGTTGACAATCGGCAAAGAAAATGGTAGTCTAATAAAGGTGTTCCAACAACCTGGTACTTTGGAGGATATGTTACATGTCTTATGAAAAAGTATTACAGGCTGGAAAAATTGTCATTGGAACCAAACAAACGATAAGGGCTTTAAAGGAAGGGAAAGCAGCGGAAGTGATCGTGGCGGAGGATGCCGACTTGCCGATCATCGAGAAAGTGACCGCCGCCGCCAATGAGGCAAACGTGCCGGTCACAAAAGTCGATTCGATGAAAAAGCTTGGCAAGGCGTGCAAAATCCAAGTCGGCGCGGCCGCGGTGGCGATCCTTCGGTAACGTTTTGCCTTTCTCCCCTAAAACCTTTATTTGCATAAACAATGAACCACCTGGATATGTGGGCTTAAACGATACATGCGAAAGGAGGATCTTTTCATGCCTACAATCAACCAATTGGTCCGCAAAGGACGCGAGAAAAAAGTTGTTAAATCGAAATCCCCTGCGTTGAACAAAGGGTATAACAGCTTCAAAAAAGAGCAAACGAATGTGTCGTCTCCGCAAAAACGCGGCGTTTGCACGCGTGTCGGCACGATGACGCCGAAAAAACCGAACTCGGCGTTGCGGAAATACGCCCGTGTCCGCCTGACAAATGGGATTGAAGTTACGGCGTACATTCCGGGGATCGGCCATAACTTGCAAGAACACAGCGTTGTGCTCATCCGCGGCGGACGTGTCAAAGACTTGCCGGGGGTGCGCTACCATATCATCCGTGGGGCGTTGGATGCCGCAGGCGTAGCGAATCGGATGCAAGGTCGTTCGAAATACGGCGCGAAAAAACCAAAAGCAGCGAAAAAATAATGAAATGAAGAGAATGTTTTCCTGAAGGGAGGAAACACTATGCCACGTAGAGGCCCTGTTGCTAAACGTGACGTACTGCCGGATCCAATTTACAATTCGAAGCTTGTTACCCGTTTGATCAATAAAATTATGATCGACGGCAAAAAATCGAAAGCGCAAAAAATTCTTTACACCGCGTTTGATATTATCCGTGAGCGCACGGGTAAAGATCCAATGGAAGTGTTTGAGCAAGCGTTGAAAAACGTTATGCCGGTGTTGGAAGTGCGCGCTCGCCGCGTTGGTGGGGCGAACTACCAAGTTCCGGTTGAGGTTCGTCCGGACCGCCGCGTTTCTCTCGGTTTGCGCTGGCTCGTGCAATATGCGCGTCTTCGCAACGAAAAAACGATGGAAGAGCGCTTGGCAAATGAAATTATGGACGCTGCCAACAACACGGGTGCAGCGGTGAAAAAACGCGAAGATACGCATAAAATGGCTGAAGCGAACCGCGCGTTTGCCCACTACCGCTGGTAAGGAGCGTCGCCTAAAGGAAATAGGTGAGAAGGCACTGCGGTTGCCTATTCACCTATCTTCCTATATATTGCGGCCTTTCCGGCCGCACGTCGGACAACTTCAAAGACAAGGGGATTGCGCCATCGATGGCGGCGCCATCTACTTATATTTCATATTTGAAGGAAGGAGAAAATAACCACTATGGCAAGAGAGTTCTCCTTGGAAAAGACTCGCAACATAGGGATTATGGCGCACATTGACGCCGGGAAAACGACGACGACTGAACGGATCTTGTTCTATACCGGCCGCGTTCATAAAATCGGGGAAGTGCATGAAGGCGCGGCAACGATGGACTGGATGGAACAAGAACAAGAGCGCGGAATTACGATCACGTCGGCGGCGACAACGGCGCAATGGAAAGGCCATCGCATCAACATCATCGACACGCCGGGGCACGTCGACTTTACGGTCGAGGTTGAGCGTTCGTTGCGCGTATTGGACGGGGCCATCACGGTCTTAGACGCGCAATCGGGCGTTGAACCGCAAACGGAAACCGTTTGGCGCCAAGCGACGACATATGGCGTCCCGCGGATCGTGTTCGTCAACAAAATGGATAAAATCGGCGCCGATTTCTTGTATTCGGTGAAAACGCTCCATGACCGCCTGCAAGCGAACGCCCATCCGGTGCAGCTGCCGATCGGCTCTGAGGATCAATTCTCCGGCATTATCGACTTGGTTGAAATGTGCGCGTACCATTACCATGATGAGCTTGGCAAAAACATTGAGCGCATTGACATTCCGGAAGAATACCGCGATATGGCAGAAGAGTACCATAACAAGCTGATTGAGGCGGTCGCTGAGCTGGACGAAGAATTAATGATGAAATATTTAGAAGGGGAAGAAATCACGACGGAAGAGCTGAAGGCCGCGATCCGCAAAGCGACGATCAGCGTTGAATTCTTCCCGGTCTTCTGCGGCTCGGCATTCAAAAACAAAGGTGTTCAGCTGCTTCTTGACGGCGTTGTCGACTACTTGCCGTCTCCGGTTGACATCCCGGCGATTCGCGGCGTCGTTCCGGATACCGAAGAAGAAGTGACACGCGAAGCAAGCGACGACGCTCCGTTTGCCGCTTTGGCATTTAAAATCATGACTGACCCGTATGTCGGGAAATTGACGTTCATTCGCGTCTACTCTGGAACGCTTGATTCCGGTTCATATGTGATGAACACGACGAAAGGGAAGCGCGAACGGATCGGCCGCTTGTTGCAAATGCACGCGAACCACCGTCAAGAAATTTCGAAAGTCTATGCCGGTGATATTGCCGCAGCGGTAGGTTTAAAAGATACGACGACCGGTGATACTCTATGTGATGAGAAGCATCCTGTCATTTTAGAGTCGATGCAATTCCCAGAACCGGTCATTTCGGTGGCGATCGAGCCGAAGTCGAAAGCCGACCAAGACAAAATGAGCCAAGCGCTGCAAAAATTGCAAGAAGAAGACCCGACTTTCCGCGCTCACACCGACCCGGAAACGGGACAAACGATCATCTCCGGGATGGGCGAGTTGCATCTTGACATCATCGTCGACCGGATGCGCCGTGAATTCAAAGTCGAAGCGAACGTCGGGGCGCCGCAAGTTGCCTACCGCGAAACGTTCCGCAAATCAGCGCAAGTCGAAGGCAAATTCATCCGTCAATCCGGCGGCCGCGGTCAATACGGCCACGTTTGGATCGAATTCTCGCCGAACGAGCGCGGCAAAGGCTTCGAATTCGAGAACGCCATCGTCGGTGGGGTTGTTCCGAAAGAGTATGTGCCGGCCGTCCAAGCTGGATTGGAAGAAGCGATGCAAAACGGCGTCTTAGCCGGCTATCCGGTTGTCGACATTAAAGCGAAACTGTTTGACGGATCGTACCACGATGTCGACTCGAGCGAAATGGCGTTCAAAATCGCTGCTTCCTTGGCATTGAAAAACGCCGCGACGAAGTGCGATCCGGTTCTTTTGGAACCGATCATGAAAGTCGAAGTCGTCATCCCTGAAGAGTACCTCGGTGATATCATGGGCGACATCACGTCCCGTCGCGGCCGCATCGAGGGGATGGAAGCGCGCGGCAACGCCCAAGTCGTCCGGGCGATGGTGCCGCTGGCTGAAATGTTCGGTTATGCGACATCGCTCCGTTCGAACACGCAAGGACGCGGAACGTTCTCGATGGTGTTTGACCACTATGAAGAAGTTCCGAAAAACATCGCCGATGAAATTATCAAAAAAAATAAAGGCGAATAATTGATTTCTCTTGCTAGTTTCGCTATAAATACTTATGTAAGTACGACTTGGGAACATTTTGTTCCCAAGCATCCTATACTTACCTAACCATATAAATTCATATCTTACTTTTAAGGAGGATATCTCTCATGGCTAAAGCGAAATTTGAGCGCACGAAACCGCACGTCAACATTGGCACGATCGGCCACGTTGACCACGGGAAAACGACGTTGACAGCTGCGATCACGACGGTTTTGGCGAAACAAGGCAAAGCCGAAGCAAAAGCGTACGACCAAATCGACGCTGCTCCGGAAGAGCGTGAACGCGGGATTACGATTTCGACGGCGCACGTCGAGTATGAAACAGATGCTCGCCACTATGCGCACGTTGACTGCCCGGGCCACGCTGACTACGTCAAAAACATGATCACGGGCGCGGCGCAAATGGACGGCGCAATCCTTGTTGTATCGGCGGCTGACGGTCCGATGCCGCAAACGCGCGAACACATTCTTCTCTCCCGCCAAGTCGGTGTTCCGTACATCGTTGTATTCTTGAACAAATGCGACATGGTGGACGACGAAGAATTGCTTGAACTTGTTGAAATGGAAGTTCGCGATCTTCTCTCTGAATACGACTTCCCGGGCGATGAAGTGCCGGTCATCAAAGGTTCGGCATTAAAAGCGCTTGAAGGCGACCCGCAATGGGAAGAAAAAATCATTGAACTGATGAATGCGGTTGACGAATACATCCCGACGCCGCAACGTGAAGTGGACAAACCGTTCATGATGCCAATCGAGGACGTCTTCTCGATCACGGGCCGCGGTACGGTTGCAACAGGCCGTGTTGAACGCGGTACGTTGAAAGTTGGCGACCCGGTTGAAATCATCGGTTTGTCGGATGAGCCGAAAACGACGACCGTTACGGGTGTAGAAATGTTCCGCAAACTTCTCGACCAAGCGGAAGCCGGCGACAACATCGGTGCGCTTCTCCGCGGCGTATCGCGCGATGAAGTCGAGCGCGGCCAAGTGTTGGCGAAACCTGGTTCGATCACGCCGCACACGAAATTCAAAGCGCAAGTATACGTCCTGACGAAAGAAGAAGGCGGACGCCATACTCCGTTCTTCTCGAACTACCGTCCGCAATTCTACTTCCGTACGACGGACGTAACGGGCATTATCACGCTTCCGGAAGGCGTCGAAATGGTTATGCCTGGCGACAACGTTGAAATGACGGTTGAACTGATCGCCCCGATTGCGATCGAAGAAGGTACGAAATTCTCGATCCGCGAAGGCGGCCGTACGGTTGGCGCCGGCTCTGTATCGGAAATCATCGAGTAATCGCGGCAAAAAAGGGTGTCCAGCAATGGACATCCTTTTTTTTGATGCCATCTTGACTGTCTGATTGGCGGCCGTGTTGAAAACGGGATGGCAGCTATGTATAATAGAAGAAGTGTGGGAAAAGCGAAGAAATCACTTGCAATCTCGCTTACATACCAGTATAATATCAAATGTTGGTCTTTGACTGCGATGAAGCGGAAGGTTGCTGACACACCCGGCCGCTTTGCCACGGCGGTGTGCAGGAAATTTCCGTGGAGAAGTCTATTTTCAAAATAGGCGAAGAAGGAGGGAAACGAAATGGCAAAAGAAAAAATTCGCATTCGTTTAAAAGCTTACGATCATCGGATTTTAGATCAATCGGCGGAGAAAATTGTGGAAACCGCAAAACGTTCCGGAGCAAAAGTGTCGGGCCCGATCCCGTTGCCGACGGAGAGAACGGTGTATACGATCTTGCGCGCCGTTCATAAGTACAAAGACTCCCGTGAACAATTCGAAATGCGGACGCATAAACGTTTGATCGACATCATCAACCCGACTCCGCAAACGGTGGATTCGTTAATGCGTCTCGATTTGCCGTCGGGCGTTGACATTGAAATTAAACTTTAATCGACTAGGAGGTGTGACAAATGACGAAAGGAATCTTAGGAAGAAAGATCGGTATGACGCAAGTATTTGCGGAAAACGGCGATTTGATTCCGGTAACCGTCATCCATGCGACGCCGAACGTCGTCCTGCAAAAGAAAACGATCGAAAATGACGGTTACGAAGCGATCCAATTAGGTTTTGAGGATATTAGCGAAAAACGCGCCAATAAACCGCAAATTGGCCATGCTGCCAAAGCAAATACGGCACCTAAGCGCTTCATTCGTGAAATCCGCGGCGCCAACATTCATGAATACGAAGTGGGCCAAGAAGTGAAAGTCGACATCTTCAGCGAAGGCGACATCGTCGATGTCACGGGCATTTCCAAGGGGAAAGGCTTCCAAGGCGCGATCAAACGCCACGGTCAATCGCGCGGGCCAATGGCTCACGGTTCCCGTTACCATCGCCGTCCGGGTTCGATGGGGTCCATCGCGCCTAACCGCGTTTTCAAAACGAAAAACTTGCCGGGCCGCATGGGTGGTGAGCGCGTCACGATCCAAAACTTGAAAATCGTCAAAGTGGATCCGGAGCGCAACTTGCTGCTCATTAAAGGCAATGTGCCGGGTCCGAGAAAAGGCTTAGTCATCGTCAAAAGCGCCGTGAAAGCGGCGAAGAAGGCGAAATAACATTCGGCCAAGAAAGGAGGAACTACGTAATGCCAAAAGTAGCATTATACAACCAAAACGGTCAGATGGTCGGCGAAATCGAGTTGAACGACGCCGTTTTTGGGATTGAACCGAATAAGCATGTGTTGTTCGAAGCAGTGATTATGCAACGCGCCTCGATGCGTCAAGGAACGCATAAAACGAAAAACCGCGCTGAAGTGAGCGGCGGCGGTCGTAAGCCATGGCGCCAAAAAGGGACAGGACGCGCCCGTCAAGGTTCGATTCGCGCTCCGCAATGGCGCGGCGGCGGTACGGTCTTTGGTCCAGTTCCGCGCAGCTACAGCTACAAACTGCCGAAAAAAGTTCGCCGTTTGGCGATCAAATCAGCGCTATCGTCAAAAGTGCTGGAAAATGAGATTGTAGTCTTGGATCAACTGTCGCTCGAAGCACCAAAGACGAAAGAAATGGTCAAAATTTTAAACAATCTCGCAGTGGATCGGAAAGCACTTATTGTGACCGACGAGCTGAATGAGAATGTATATCTGTCGGCGCGCAACATCCCGGGCGTAAAAGTGGTTGCTGCCAACGGCATCAATGTGCTCGATGTGCTCAACCATGACAAACTCGTCATTACGAAGGCGGCCGTGGAGAAAGTAGAGGAGGTGCTTGCATAATGAAAGACCCTCGCGACATTATTAAGCGCCCCATCATCACGGAAAATACAATGAACTTGATCGGGCAAAAAAAATATACGTTTGAGGTCGACGTCAAAGCGAACAAGACGGAAGTGAAAGACGCCGTCGAGAAAATTTTTGGCGTTAAAGTAGCTAAAGTGAACATTATGAACTATAAAGGGAAATTCAAACGCGTCGGCCGTTACAGCGGCTATACGAACCGCCGCCGCAAAGCGATCGTAACGCTGACGCCGGACAGCAAAGAGATCGAACTGTTTGAAGTGTAACATTATACCAACGAAGGAGGGACATTCCGATGGCGATCAAAAAGTACAAACCGACATCGAACGGCCGTCGCGGCATGACGGTACTTGATTTCTCGGAAATTACGACGGATCAGCCGGAAAAATCGTTGCTTGCTCCGTTAAAGAAAAAGGCGGGCCGCAACAATCAAGGGAAAATTACGGTGCGCCATCAAGGCGGCGGCCATAAACGCCAATATCGGATTATCGACTTTAAACGCGACAAAGACGGAATTCCGGGACGCGTTGCTACGATTGAATACGATCCGAACCGTTCCGCCAACATCGCGCTCATCAACTATGCAGACGGTGAAAAACGCTACATCATTGCGCCGAAAAACTTGAAAGTCGGCATGGAAATCATGTCCGGTCCAGATGCGGACATTAAAATCGGCAATGCGCTTCCGCTTGAGAACATCCCGGTCGGTACGCTCGTTCACAATATCGAGCTGAAACCAGGCCGCGGCGGGCAATTGGTGCGTGCAGCTGGTACGTCGGCGCAAGTGCTCGGGAAAGAAGGAAAATACGTCATCGTTCGTTTGGCTTCCGGCGAAGTGCGCATGATTTTAGGCAAATGCCGCGCAACGGTTGGTGAAGTCGGCAACGAGCAACACGAACTTGTCAACATCGGGAAAGCAGGACGAGCTCGCTGGTTGGGGATTCGTCCGACAGTTCGCGGTTCGGTTATGAACCCGGTTGACCACCCGCACGGCGGTGGTGAAGGGAAAGCGCCAATCGGACGCAAGTCGCCAATGACGCCATGGGGCAAACCGACGCTTGGGTACAAAACCCGCAAAAAGAAAAACAAATCGGATAAATTCATCATCCGTCGCCGCAAGAAATAATGAACGAGCGCAATTCAGAAGGGAGGTTCACTTATGGGTCGCAGCTTGAAAAAAGGTCCGTTTTGCGATGAGCATTTGATGAAAAAAATCGAAAAACTGAATGCAACTGGGCAAAAACAAGTGATCAAAACGTGGTCTCGCCGTTCGACGATCTTCCCGCAGTTTGTTGGGCATACGATCGCGGTGTACGACGGCCGCAAACACGTTCCGGTCTACATTACGGAAGACATGGTCGGGCACAAACTCGGTGAATTTGCGCCGACGCGCACGTTCCGCGGCCATGCTGGCGATGACAAGAAAACGAAACGGTAATGAGAGGAGGTTTTAGATATGCAAGCTAAAGCTGTTGCGAGAACCGTTCGCATCGCTCCTCGTAAAGCGCGCTTAGTCATTGATTTGATTCGCGGGAAAGAAGTGGGCGAAGCGTTCGCCATTTTGCGCCATACGCCAAAAGCGGCTTCCCCAATCATTGAGAAAGTGTTGAAATCGGCAGTTGCCAACGCTGAACACAACTATGACATGGACGTCAACAACTTGGTCATCACTCAAGCGTATGTCGACGAAGGCCCGACGCTGAAACGTTTCCGTCCGCGCGCCATGGGACGGGCAAGCGCCATTAACAAACGCACAAGCCATATTACGATCGTCGTTTCAGAAAAGAAGGAGGGATAATCCGTGGGTCAAAAGGTCAACCCGATCGGTCTGCGCATCGGCATCATTCGTGACTGGGAATCAAGATGGTATGCGGAAAAAGACTATGCAGATCTGTTGCACGAAGACTTGAAAATCCGTGAATACATTAGCAAACGCCTGCAAGACGCGGCCGTCTCCCGCGTGGAGATTGAACGGGCAGCCAACCGCGTCAACGTAACGATCCATACCGCCAAACCGGGCATGGTCATCGGGAAAGGCGGTTCGGAAGTGGAAGCGCTCCGTAAAGCGCTCGCACAATTGACCGGTAAACGCGTCCATATCAACATTGTAGAAATCAAAAAACCGGACTTGGATGCACGTCTTGTTGCTGAAAATATCGCTCGTCAGCTTGAAAACCGCGTATCGTTCCGTCGGGCGCAAAAACAAGCGATCCAACGTGCGATGCGCGCTGGGGCGAAAGGAATCAAAACGATGGTATCCGGCCGTTTAGGCGGGGCTGACATCGCTCGTTCGGAGCATTACAGCGAAGGGACGGTTCCACTCCATACGTTGCGCGCTGACATTGACTATGGAACAGCAGAAGCGGATACGACGTACGGAAAAATCGGCGTGAAAGTATGGATTTATCGTGGAGAAGTCCTTCCGACCAAGAAAAAAGCTGAGGAAGGAGGAAAATAATCATGTTAATGCCAAAACGCGTCAAATATCGCCGTGAACATCGCGGACGGATGAAAGGCCGGGCGAAAGGCGGCACGGAAGTTCATTTCGGTGAATTTGGGTTGCAAGCATTAGAATCAGCTTGGATTACGAACCGGCAAATCGAAGCAGCCCGTCGGGCGATGACCCGTTACATGAGACGGGGCGGGAAAGTATGGATCCGCATTTTCCCTTCCAAACCGTATACGGCAAAACCGCTTGAAGTGCGGATGGGTTCCGGTAAAGGGGCGCCGGAAGGCTGGGTCGCCGTTGTCAAACCGGGCAAAGTGATGTTTGAAGTGGGTGGTGTTTCTGAGGAAGTGGCACGTGAAGCATTGCGTCTCGCTTCTCACAAACTTCCGATCAAATGCAAATTTGTAAAACGTGAAGAAACTGGTGGTGAAGCGTAATGAAAGCGAAAGAAATCCGTGAGTTGACCACTGCCGAAATCGAACAAAAAATTAAAGCATTGAAGGAAGAATTGTTCAACCTTCGCTTCCAACTGGCCACAGGTCAATTGGAAAACACGGCGCGCATCCGCCAAGTGCGCAAAGACATCGCCCGCATGAAAACGATCATTCGCGAACGTGAGCTCGCTGCCAATAAATAATGTGTGTTTGAGAGGAGGTTTGTGGAATGAGCCAACGCAATCAACGCAAAGTGTACGTTGGGCGGGTTGTATCGGACAAAATGGACAAAACGATCACCGTGTTGGTCGAAACGTACAAAAAACATCCGCTGTACGGCAAACGCGTGAAATATTCGAAAAAATATAAAGCGCATGATGAACATAACATCGCTAAAGTCGGCGATATCGTAAAAATTATGGAAACTCGCCCGCTGTCGGCCACAAAACGCTTCCGCTTAGTGGAAGTCATCGAAAAAGCGGTTGTTCTGTAATCGTTCTTCGCTTAGGTCGGAGAGATAATTCCGAAAGGAGGTTTCGTCGATGATTCAACAAGAATCTCGCTTAAAAGTAGCTGATAACTCTGGTGCACGTGAAGTGCTTGTCATTAAAGTGCTCGGAGGTTCGGGCCGCCGCTATGCGAACATCGGTGACGTCGTTGTGGCGACGGTCAAAGATGCGACACCAGGTGGCGTTGTTAAAAAAGGTCAAGTCGTTAAAGCGGTTGTTGTCCGCACGAAACGCGGGGTGCGCCGTCCGGACGGCTCGTACATCCGTTTTGACGAAAACGCCTGCGTCATCATCCGCGATGACAAAAGTCCGCGCGGCACGCGTATTTTTGGACCGGTTGCCCGCGAATTGCGCGATAAAGACTTCATGAAAATCATTTCTTTAGCTCCGGAAGTTATTTAATGGAACGGAACAGCGTTTCAAGGAGGTGCGAATGCGATGCATGTAAAAAAAGGCGATAAAGTGCAAGTAATCTCCGGCAAGGACAAAGGCAAACAAGGCGTCATTCTGGCGGCGTTTCCGAAGAAAAACCGCGTCATCGTCGAAGGCGTCAACATTGTGAAAAAGCATGCGAAACCGTCGCAAGCGAATCCGCAAGGTGGCATCATTGAAAAAGAAGCGCCGATCCACGTTTCGAAAGTCATGCCGCTCGACCCGAAAACGGGTGAACCGACGCGCATCGGCTACAAAATTGTCGATGGCAAAAAAGTGCGCTATGCGAAAAAATCCGGTGAGATTTTGGATAAATAACCGTGACGCAGGAAGGGAGGTACTTTTATGAACCGCCTGAAAGAGAAGTATTTAAACGAAGTCGTACCCGCTCTCATGAGCAAGTTCAACTATAAATCGATCATGCAAGTGCCAAAAATCGAAAAAATCGTCATCAACATGGGTGTCGGCGATGCGGTGCAAAACCCGAAAGCATTAGACAGCGCCGTTGAGGAGCTGACGTTGATCGCCGGCCAGCGTCCGGTGGTAACGCGTGCGAAAAAATCGATCGCCGGCTTCCGTCTTCGTCAAGGGATGCCGATTGGTGCGAAAGTGACGCTGCGCGGCGAACGGATGTATGAGTTTCTCGATAAGTTGATTTCGGTCTCGCTTCCGCGCGTGCGCGACTTCCGCGGCGTATCGAAAAAGTCGTTTGACGGCCGCGGCAACTATACGCTCGGCATTAAAGAGCAGCTCATTTTCCCTGAGATTGACTATGATAAAGTGAACAAAGTGCGCGGCATGGACATCGTGATCGTCACAACGGCCAACACGGATGAAGAAGCTCGTGAACTGCTGGCGTTGCTCGGCATGCCATTCCAAAAATAATGATCCCATAACGCAAGGGAGGCGAAATCGTGGCTAAAAAATCGATGATCGCGAAACAAAAACGGACGCCGAAGTTTAAAGTGAGAGCGTACACCCGTTGCGAGCGCTGCGGCCGCCCGCACTCGGTCTACCGCAAATTTAAATTGTGCCGTATTTGTTTCCGTGAGCTCGCATACAAAGGTCAACTTCCAGGCATCAAAAAAGCCAGCTGGTAATCAACCCATTGATTGGGAAGGAGGTAAAACATAATGGTGATGACAGATCCAATTGCTGATATGCTGACTCGCATCCGCAATGCGAACATGGTGCGTCACGAAAAGCTCGAAGTCCCGGCTTCGAAAATCAAGCGGGAAATCGCCGAAATTTTAAAGCGCGAAGGGTTTATTCGTGATTATGAATATATCGAAGACAACAAACAAGGCATTCTCCGCATCTTCTTGAAATACGGTCCGAACAACGAACGTGTCATTACCGGGCTGAAACGCATCAGCAAACCGGGGCTGCGCGTTTACGTCAAAGCCCATGAAGTGCCGCGCGTCCTGAACGGCTTAGGGATCGCGATTCTTTCGACATCGCAAGGCATCTTAACAGACAAAGAAGCACGGCAAAAAGGCACGGGCGGCGAAGTAATCGCCTACGTTTGGTAATCTATCTGCTCAAGAATGGAGGTGTTTTTGACATGTCACGTGTCGGCAAAAAACCAATTGAAATTCCTGCCGGTGTCACCGTTACGGTCAACGGCAACACGGTTACGGTCAAAGGGCCGAAAGGGGAACTGACCCGCACGTTCCATCCAGATATGACGATCACTGTTGAGGGCAATGTGATCACCGTTACGCGTCCAAGCGATGAAAAGCATCATCGCGCGCTCCATGGCACGACGCGCAGCTTGCTCGCCAACATGGTCGAAGGCGTTTCGAAAGGTTATGAAAAAGCGCTCGAACTCGTTGGTGTCGGGTACCGGGCGTCGAAACAAGGGAAAAAGCTCGTATTGAGCGTTGGTTATTCTCATCCGGTAGAAATTGAGCCGGAAGAAGGGCTTGAAATTGAAGTGCCATCCCAAACGAAAATCATCGTCAAAGGGGCAGACAAACAGCGCGTCGGCGAACTGGCCGCCAACATTCGCGCGGTTCGTCCGCCAGAGCCGTATAAAGGCAAAGGCATCCGCTACGAAGGCGAACTTGTGCGCCTGAAAGAAGGCAAAACTGGTAAATAACGCGGCATAGCGAAGCGAAAGGAGTGACATTCGATGATCACGAAAGTTGACCGAAACGCGGTTCGGAAGAAAAGACACGCGCGCATCCGCAAAAAAATCTTCGGCACGGCTGAACGTCCGCGGTTGAGCGTGTTCCGTTCAAATAAACATATTTACGCGCAAATTATCGATGATACAAAATCGTCAACGATCGTCAGCGCCTCGACGTTGGATAAAGAGTTTGGCTTAGATTCGACGAACAACATTGAGGCAGCGAAAAAAGTCGGCGAACTTGTCGCCAAACGTGCGTTGGAAAAAGGCATTAAAAAAGTCGTGTTCGACCGTGGCGGATATTTGTATCACGGACGGGTAAAAGCATTGGCAGACGCCGCCCGCGAAGCCGGCTTGGAATTCTAATTACAAAGGAGGGACAACGATGCGTCGTATCGATCCAAACAAACTTGAATTGGAAGAGCGTGTAGTCGCGGTCAACCGTGTAGCAAAAGTCGTGAAAGGCGGACGTCGCCTGCGCTTTTCAGCTCTCGTCGTCGTCGGCGATAAAAACGGCCATGTCGGATTTGGCACCGGAAAAGCACAAGAGGTTCCAGAAGCGATCCGCAAAGCGATTGAAGATGCGAAGAAAAACTTGATTGAAGTGCCGATCGTCGGCACAACGATTCCGCATGAAGTCATCGGCCATTTCGGTGCCGGGGAAATCATTTTGAAACCCGCTTCCGAAGGTACCGGGGTCATCGCTGGGGGTCCGGCGCGTGCTGTATTAGAGCTGGCGGGCATCAGCGACATCTTGTCGAAATCGATCGGCTCGAACACGCCAATCAACATGGTGCGCGCAACGTTTGATGGGCTGAAACAATTAAAACGCGCCGAAGACGTAGCGAGATTGCGCGGCAAAACAGTCGAGGAACTGTTAGGATAAGGAGGGAACGATCATGGCAAAAAAACTGGCGATTACCCTCACGCGCAGCGTGATTGGCCGTCCGGAAGACCAACGCGTTACCGTCAGAACGCTCGGCCTGCGGAAAATGCACCAAACGGTCGTCCATAATGACAATCCTGCGATCCGCGGGATGATCAATAAAGTGGCCCACCTTGTCAAAGTCAAAGAAATTGAAGAATAATGAATCATAAGGAGGTGCTTTGCCATGAAACTTCATGAATTGCAACCAGCGCCGGGATCCCGGAAGAAAGCTGTGCGCGTCGGCCGCGGGATCGGTTCGGGCAACGGCAAAACGTCCGGCCGCGGTCAAAAGGGTCAAAATGCTCGCTCTGGCGGAGGAGTTCGCCTTGGATTTGAAGGAGGACAAACCCCGCTGTTCCGCCGCTTGCCGAAACGCGGGTTTACGAACATCAATCGGAAAGAATATGCGGTCGTGAATTTGGAAAAACTGAACCGCTTTGAAGACGGAACGGAAGTAACGCCTGAATTGCTCCTTGAAACGGGCGTCATCAGCAAGCTGAAATCGGGCGTGAAAATTTTGGGCAAAGGCCAAATCGAGAAAAAACTGACGGTCAAAGCGCATAAGTTCTCGGCATCGGCGAAAGAGGCCATTGAAGCGGCTGGCGGTAAAACTGAGGTGATTTAATGTTTCGGACAATCTCCAACTTTATGCGCGTCAGTGATATTCGAAACAAAATCATTTTCACTCTTCTTATGCTGATTGTGTTCCGCATTGGAACATTCATCCCCGTTCCGGGCGTGAACACGGATGTGTTGAAAGTGCAAGATGAATTGAATGCATTCGGCGTCCTGAACATTTTTGGCGGCGGGGCGTTGCAAAACTTTTCAATCTTTGCGATGGGCGTGATGCCCTACATTACGGCATCGATTATCGTTCAGCTGCTGCAAATGGACGTCGTTCCAAAATTTACGGAGTGGTCGAAGCAAGGCGAAGTTGGCCGGCGTAAATTAGCTCAGTTTACCCGCTATTTCACGGTCGTGCTCGGGTTTATCCAAGCCATCGGCATGTCGTACGGCTTTAACAATTTAGCCGGGGGGATGCTGATCAAAAATCCGGGCATCGGCACGTATTTGCTGATCGCGGTTGTCTTGACCGCCGGCACCGCATTTTTAATGTGGCTTGGCGAACAGATCACCGCGAAAGGCGTGGGCAATGGCATTTCGATCATTATTTTCGCCGGGATTGTCTCAGGCATTCCGACGGTCTTGAATCAAATTTACGCCCAACAGTTTGAAAATGTCGGGGAAGATGTGTTTTTGCGCATCGTCCGGCTCCTGCTTGTGGCGTTGGCGGTCGTTGCCGTCATCGTTGGCGTCATTTACATCCAGCAGGCGTTCCGGAAAATTCCGATTCAATACGCGAAGCGGCTTGAGGGCCGGAGCCCGGTCGGCGGCCACTCGACCCATTTGCCGCTCAAAGTGAACCCAGCGGGAGTCATTCCGGTCATTTTCGCTGTATCGTTTTTGATTGCACCACCGACGATTGCATCGTTTTTTGGCACGAATGATGTAACATTGTGGATTCGCCGAACGTTTGATTATACGCATCCGGTTGGGATGATCATTTACGTCGTGCTCATCATCGCGTTTACGTACTTTTATGCGTTTGTTCAAGTCAATCCGGAGCAAATGGCGGATAATTTGAAAAAACAAGGCGGCTATATCCCTGGTATTCGTCCTGGAAAAAATACGCAAGAGTATGTGACGAGAATTTTATACCGGCTGACGCTGGTCGGATCAATCTTTTTGGCGGTTGTCGCCGTGCTGCCGGTGTTCTTTGTGAACTTTGCCAACTTGCCACCTTCCGCACGAATCGGCGGTACGAGCTTGCTTATTGTCGTCGGCGTGGCGCTTGAGACGATGAAACAGCTTGAGAGCCAGCTGGTGAAACGCCATTACCGTGGATTCATCAAATAAAGAAGGCAAGAACGGACGTCCCTTGCCGATAGGGGGGAGTTAGGATGAATTTAGTGCTGATGGGGCTGCCGGGTGCCGGCAAAGGCACGCAGGCCGAGAAAATTGTCGAGGCTTACGGAATTCCGCATATTTCAACGGGAGATATGTTTCGAGCGGCGATCAAAGAAGGGACGCCGCTAGGGTTGCAGGCAAAGCAGTATATGGACCGCGGCGATCTTGTCCCGGATGAGGTGACGATCGGCATCGTCCGCGAACGGCTGAGCAAAGAGGATTGCCAAAATGGTTTTTTGCTCGATGGATTCCCGCGCACGGTCGCCCAAGCAGAAGCGCTCGAAACAATGCTAGTGGAAATTGGGCGCAAGCTTGATTATGTCATCCATATCGACGTTCGCCAAGAGGTCTTAATGGAGCGCCTGACCGGCAGACGCATTTGCCGCAATTGCGGAGCAACGTACCATCTTGTCTTTCATCCGCCGGCGAAACCGGGTGTATGTGATAAATGCGGGGGAGAGCTGTACCAGCGCCCCGATGATAATGAAGCAACGGTGGCTAACCGGCTTGAGGTCAATATGAAACAAATGAAGCCGCTCCTCGATTTTTACGAGCAAAAAGGCTATTTGCGCCACATTAACGGCGAACAGGAAATGGAAAAGGTGTTTGCTGATATTCGTGAATTGCTCGGGGGACTTGCTCGATGATTCGTTGCAAAACCGCGCAGGAAATTGCTTTGATGCGCGAGGCGGGAAAAATCGTTTCCCTTACATTGAAAGAATTGCAAAAGCACATTCGTCCCGGGATCACAACAAAGGAACTGGACGCCATCGCGGAGGAAGTGATTCGTTCCCATGGCGCCATTCCGTCGTTTAAAGGGTATCAAGGGTTTCCGGGAAGCATTTGCGCCTCGGTGAATGAAGAGCTCGTGCACGGGATTCCCAGCGGCCGCGTATTGCGGGAAGGCGATATTATTACGATCGATGTCGGCGCGCAGTATGAAGGCTATCATGCTGACTCGGCCTGGACGTATCCAGTTGGGGACATCGACGCCGAGACGAAACGATTGCTTGACGTGACAGAGCAATCGCTGTATGTCGGGCTCGCCGAGGCAAAGCCGGGCGCTCGTTTAACGAACATCTCCCATGCGATTCAAACGTACGTCGAAGCGCATCACTTTTCCGTTGTTCGCGAGTATGTCGGGCATGGAATTGGTCAACACTTACATGAAGACCCACAAATCCCACATTATGGGCCACCGAACAAAGGCCCAATTTTGCGGCCAGGGATGGCGCTGTGCATCGAACCGATGGTCAATGCCGGCAGCCGTTACGTGAAAACGTTGGCCGACGATTGGACCGTCGTCACGGCCGATGGAAAACGGTGCGCCCATTTCGAACATACGATTGTCATTACAGAAGATGGCTACGAAATTTTAACACATTGTGGAAATGAGTCCCCCACTTCATAAGTGGGAAGGGGCGAACGTCTTCTCGATCATCATGGACATCACGTTCGGTTTTGCGTAACACAATGTTACTCATTCGAAGGAGGGAGAGCCGCTCGATGGCGAAAGATGATGTAATTGAAGTGGAAGGCACCGTCGTCGAAACATTGCCAAATGCGATGTTTCGTGTAGAATTAGAAAATGGGCACACGGTGTTGGCTCATGTATCGGGCAAGATCCGCATGCATTTCATTCGCATTTTGCCTGGCGACCGGGTGACGGTGGAGCTGTCGCCGTATGATTTGACGCGTGGACGGATCACGTATCGATATAAATAAAGGAATGCACTCCGTTCAATAGGGAGGTAAACAACATGAAAGTAAGACCATCTGTTAAACCGATTTGCGAAAAGTGCAAAGTTATTCGCAGACGCGGCAAAGTTATGGTGATTTGCGAAAATCCGAAGCATAAACAACGCCAAGGGTAATTTTCAAGGAGGTGTATCATATGGCACGCATTGCAGGTGTCGATATTCCGCGTGATAAACGGGTAGTCATTTCGTTAACATACATTTATGGGATCGGCAAACCGACAGCACAAAAAATCTTAAAAGAAGCCGGCGTATCGGAAGACACACGCGTTCGCGACTTAACGGAAGAAGAGCTTAGCCGCATTCGTGAAATCGTCGGCCGCTTAAAAGTGGAAGGCGATTTGCGCCGTGAAGTATCGTTAAATATTAAACGGTTGATGGAGATCGGCTGCTATCGTGGTCTTCGCCATCGCCGCGGATTGCCGGTTCGCGGCCAAAACACGAAAAACAATGCCCGCACGCGCAAAGGTCCGCGCCGCACGGTAGCGAACAAGAAAAAATAATCACGCAAAGGAGGTCATTTGACGAATGGCACGCAGAACAAACACTCGTAAACGCCGGGTAAGAAAAAATATTGATACAGGCATCGCCCATATCCGTTCAACGTTCAACAACACGATCGTAACGATTACGGATGTTCATGGCAACGCCATTGCTTGGGCGAGCGCTGGTTCGCTGGGGTTCAAAGGTTCGCGCAAATCAACGCCGTTTGCGGCGCAAATGGCGGCTGAAGCAGCAGCGAAAGCGTCGATGGAACATGGCATGAAAACGGTCGAAGTGAACGTCAAAGGTCCGGGGGCTGGCCGTGAGGCAGCGATCCGTGCATTGCAAGCAGCCGGGTTGGAAATTACGGCGATCAAAGACGTCACTCCAATCCCGCACAATGGATGCCGTCCGCCAAAACGTCGCCGCGTGTAACGCCCCTGTATAGAATTTGCGCCATTGTCAATAATGGGATATGATAAAGACCATGGCAGGCAAGCGTAAAGAGAGATTCATGGGGGAATGTAGTTAGGCGTGTACCGTTTGATCGGGGTCTCGACGTTTTGAAGGAGGGTATAATAATCGATGATTGAAATTGAAAAGCCGAAAATTGAAACGGTCGAACTGAGCGAAGATGCCAAATACGGCAAATTCGTCGTCGAACCGCTTGAGCGTGGATATGGTACAACCTTAGGGAACTCCTTGCGTCGTATCCTATTGTCTTCACTCCCTGGTGCAGCTGTAACATCGGTGCAAATCGACGGCGTCTTGCATGAGTTTTCAACGATTGACGGCGTCGTTGAAGATGTGACAGCCATCATTTTGAATATCAAAAAACTAGCGTTGAAAATTTATTCAGACGAAGAGAAAACGTTGGAGATTGATGTGCAGGGTGAAGGAGTTGTCACGGCTGCCGATATCACTCACGACAGCGATGTAGAAATTTTAAACCCGGACCTTCATATCGCGACGCTGGCGGAAGGCGGCCGCCTGCGCATGCGCATGACCGCTAAGCGGGGGCGCGGATATGTTCCTGCTGAGGCGAATAAGCGCGAAGACCAGCCCATCGGCGTCATTCCGATCGATTCCATTTATACGCCGGTCTCCCGAGTTTCTTATCAAGTCGAGAATACAAGGGTCGGCCAAGTGACCGACTATGACAAGCTGACCATTGATGTGTGGACGGATGGAAGCATCGGGCCGAAAGAGGCCATTTCCCTTGGAGCGAAAATTTTAACGGAGCACTTGAACATTTTTGTCGGCTTGACGGATGAGGCGCAAAACGCGGAGATCATGGTCGAGAAAGAGGACGATCAAAAAGAAAAAGTGCTCGAAATGACGATCGAGGAACTCGATCTTTCGGTTCGTTCCTACAATTGCTTGAAGCGGGCCGGCATCAACACTGTTCAAGAACTGACGCAAAAAACGGAAGAAGATATGATGAAAGTGCGCAACCTCGGCCGCAAGTCGCTTGAGGAAGTGAAAGCGAAACTGGCTGAGCTTGGCCTCAGCCTGCGCAAAGACGACTAAGCGCCGGCCTCCGCCGGCAAGCCGGAAACACACTTTCACCATATCGCTTTGATGATGACCACCATGAGGAACACATCACTTTAAAAGGGAGGGACATTTGATGTCGTACAGAAAATTAGGACGCACGACTTCGCAACGAAAAGCACTGCTTCGCGACTTGGCAACAGACTTAATCATCAACGAACGCATTGAAACGACGGAAGCGCGGGCGAAAGAACTGCGCTCGGTCATGGAAAAAATGATTACGCTCGGCAAACGCGGCGATTTGCATGCCCGCCGCCAAGCAGCGGCATTCATCCGCAAGGAGGTCGCCAACAGCGAAACCGGCCAGGATGCGTTGCAAAAGCTGTTCAGTGACATTGCGCCGCGCTACCAAGATCGCCAAGGCGGCTATACGCGCATTATGAAACTTGGTCCTCGCCGCGGTGACGGGGCGCCGATGGTCATTATTGAACTCGTGTAACGGTTTCATTTCAACAAGGGCGAGACAGTTTCGTTTGAACTGGATCTATGCCCTTTTTTTGTTTACCATCATTTAGCAGGCTGCGTTTGCAACGCGGCGAAGCAAGGGGAAACGATCATGGCCGAACCAATCTTGTCGATCGAGGGAGTATCCTTTCGCTATCCAAATCAATCCGACTATGCGGTGCAAAACGTCAGCTTCACGGCCGAGCGCGGGGAGTGGCTGGCGATCGTCGGTCATAACGGATCCGGCAAATCAACCATCGCCCGGATGCTAATCGGCTTGCTTCGGCCGGAGCGGGGCGCCATTCGCTTGTTTGGACGCCTTTTGAACGACGCGACCGTTTGGGAGGTGCGCCGCCGCGTTGGCCTTGTGTTCCAGAACCCGGACAACCAGTTTGTCGGTGCGACCGTTGAAGACGACATCGCTTTTGCCCTTGAAAACAACGGCATTCCGCGTTCGGAAATGGTCGAGCGCATTCGCGAGGCCATTCGCCAAGTCCATATGGAGCCGTTTCTCCATTATGAGCCGCACCGATTGTCTGGGGGGCAAAAACAGCGCGTCGCCATCGCTGGCATTTTGGCGCTCCGCCCCGATATGATCATTTTGGACGAAGCGACATCGATGCTTGACCCGCGTGGAAGGGAAGAAGTGCTTGAGACGGTGCGCCGCCTGAACCGCCAGCAGCGCATTACTGTCTTGTCGATCACCCATGATTTGGAAGAGGCAGCGAAGGCGGACCGCCTCATTGTGATGAACAAAGGCGAAGTGATGGCAGAAGGGACGCCGGAGCAAATCTTTCGGCTCGGAAGCAAGCTCGAGCGAATCGGTCTTGATTTGCCGTTTGCCGTGAAAATGGGCAGCCGCTTGCGGGAACAAGGCATTCCGCTTCGGGCTGGATATTTCACGACAGAGGAGTTGGTCGAGGAGCTATGGACATTGTATTCGAAAAAGTAGAGCATGTGTACAACGCCCGTTCACCGCTTGCCCGCCGGGCGCTCTATGATGTCAATGTCGCAATCCGAAGCGGGGCGTACGTCGCCGTGGTTGGGCATACGGGTTCAGGAAAATCGACCCTCCTTCAGCATTTAAACGGGTTGCTGCAACCGACAAGCGGCGCGGTGAAGATCGGCGAAGAGACGATCACGAGCAATAAGCGGCCAAAGCAGCTGAAACCGCTGCGCAAAAAGGTCGGGGTCGTCTTCCAGTTCCCGGAGCATCAATTGTTTGAAGAAACGGTGGAGAAAGATATTTGTTTTGGCCCGCTCAATTTTGGCGTGCCGGAAGACGAGGCGAAACGGAAGGCGCGGGAGCTCATTAAGCTCGTCGGGTTGAGTGAAGACGTATTGGCGAAATCGCCGTTTGATTTGAGCGGAGGGCAAATGCGGCGCGTCGCCATCGCCGGCGTGCTCGCGCTTGAACCAGAAGTGCTTGTGCTCGATGAACCGACCGCGGGCCTTGATCCGCGCGGGCGCAAAGAGATGATGGAGATGTTTTATCGCCTCCATCGTGAGAAGCAGTTGACAACCGTTCTCGTCACCCACAGCATGGAAGATGCCGCCCGCTACGCTGATGAGATCGTCGTCATGCATGAAGGGACGGTGTGGGGGCATGGAACGCCGGAAGAGATGTTTCGCGACGCTGACAAACTGGCTGCCATCGGTTTGAGCGTGCCGGAAACGGTCAAATTGAAACAGCAGCTCGAAAAGCGGTTCGGCGTTGTCATTCCGTCGCCATGCTTGACGTTGGAACAGACAGCGGAAGCCATCCAGCAATTGTTCTCCAAGGTGAGCGTCCATGACTAATCATTTGATTATCGGGCAATATGTGCCTGGTCATTCCGTCATTCATCGCTTAGACCCGCGCGCCAAACTATTGATCGTGTTTGCCTACGTCCTGATCGTCTTTTTGGCGAACAATGCGGCGACGTATGCACTGCTGTCGCTGTTTGCGCTTGCCTTTGCAGCGCTGTCTCGCATCCCGTTTTCGTTCATTGCCCGCGGCTTGAAACCGATTTTATGGGTCGTTTTGTTTACATTGCTGTTGCATCTCTTCATGACGAAAGAAGGAGATGTCATCTACCAAATCGGTGCGCTCTCTGTATATGAAGGCGGCATCAAGCAAGGGATCTTTATTTCCCTAAGGTTTTTGCTCCTTGTATTGATGACGACGATGTTGACGTTGACGACGACGCCGATTGAAGTGACCGATGGCGTCGAAAGCTTGCTTGGACCGCTCAAAAAGATGCGCGTTCCTGTCCATGAGCTCGCCTTGATGATGGCCATTTCGCTTCGATTCATTCCAACATTGATGGAAGAGACGGAAAAAATTATGAAAGCACAGGCGGCCCGCGGCGTTGATTTTTCTGGCGGCCGTTTTTCCGAACGGATGAAAGCCATTGTCTCACTGCTTGTGCCTCTGTTTATCAGCTCGTTCAAACGAGCCGATGAGCTGGCGACAGCCATGGAGGCGCGCGGCTATCGCGGCGGGGAAGGGCGGACGAAATTCCGCCAGCTCGCTTGGAAGCCGGTGGACACCGTGTTTTTAGCGGCCGTGGCGTTGCTGGCTGCATTGCTTTGTCTATTACGATCATAGCGGAGGAAGGCCATGACAACACGGATCAAATGCATCATTGCCTATGATGGCACCCACTTTTCCGGCTACCAAATCCAGCCGGGAAAGCGGACGGTGCAAGGCGAGTTTGAGGAAGTGCTTCGGCGGATGCATAAAGGGACGGAAGTGCGTGTGGCGGCTTCCGGAAGGACGGATGCCGGCGTTCATGCCTATGGGCAAGTGATCCACTTTGATACGCCGCTTTCCCTTTCCTCGGAGCAGTGGAAAAAGGCGTTGAACGCCCAGCTGCCGGATGATATCGTCGTTCGCTTTGTACAGGAGGCCGATGCAGACTTCCACGCCCGTTTTTCGGCGAAAGCGAAAGAATACCGCTATAAAGTATGGACGGCTGCCGAACGCGACGTGTTTCGCCGCCATTATTGCGCATGGCACCCATATTCGCTGCATATCAGCGCGATGAACGAGGCGCTCCGTTTGCTTCATGGAACGCACGATTTTACAAGCTTTTGTTCCGCAAAAACGTCGATCGAAGACCGGGTGCGCACCATGTATCGGGCTGAAGTGAAGGCCGACGGCCCGATGCTCGAGTTTCGGTTTGTCGGCAGCGGCTTTTTATACAACATGGTGCGCATTATCGTTGGCACGGTGCTTGAAGTCGGTCAAGGGAAGCGTTCTCCCGCCGACATTTCGATGTTGCTTGCGGCGAAAGATCGGCGCCTCGCTGGTCCAACCGCGCCGGCCGAAGGGCTGTATTTATGGCGCGTATACTATGAGGATGAATGTTTGGACCACTCATTGGCGTACGGCTGATGGTTTTCCCCCGGCTTTCGAAGACAACGAGTCCTTGTGTAACATCTTCTTGACATTGGCGCGCCGGCAAGCTATTATATCATATGGCATGTATTTTCCACGATTAGCCCCGGACAATAATCGTGTTGAAATAAACGACCCATTTGTTTGTTCATTTTTTATTTTAGGAGGGAATTGCATTGCGTACGACTTACATGGCGAAACCGAATGAAGTAGAGCGTAAATGGTACGTTGTCGACGCAGCTGGCAAAACGTTAGGCCGCTTAGCCAGCGAAGTAGCGGCGCTGTTGCGCGGCAAACATAAACCGACGTTCACTCCGCACGTTGACTGCGGAGATCACGTCATCGTCATCAATGCGGACAAAGTCGAACTGACTGGGAAAAAGTTGACGAAAAAACTGTACTATCGCCACAGCTTATATCCGGGTGGCTTAAAAGTAAGAACAGCGCTGGAAATGCGTACGAACTACCCGGAACAAATGATCGAACGTGCGGTGCGTGGCATGCTTCCAAAAGGCAGCCTTGGCCGGCAAATGTTCAAAAAGTTGCACGTTTACCGTGGAAGCGAACATCCGCATCAAGCACAAAAACCAGAAGTGTATGAACTTCGCGGATAATCATAAGGGAGGGTATGATTTTGGCACAAGTACAATATTACGGCACAGGTCGTCGCAAAAGCTCGGTCGCCCGTGTCCGCCTTGTCCCGGGCGATGGTCGCATCATTGTCAATAAGCGTGACATTCGCGAGTACATCCCGACGGAAGCGCTCATTGAAATGGTCAAACAGCCGCTCGTATTGACGGAAACGCTTGGCAGCTACGACGTTTTGGTGAACGTCCAAGGCGGTGGATTTGCCGGCCAAGCTGGTGCGATTCGCCATGGCATCGCCCGCGCGTTGCTTGAAGTCGATCCGGAATTCCGCACGGTGCTGAAACGGGCCGGTTTGCTGACGCGCGATGCCCGCGTTAAAGAGCGCAAAAAATACGGGCTCAAAGGCGCTCGCCGCGCTCCACAATTCTCGAAGCGTTAATCGCGTGATGTTTCAACCCAGCCAATGTGGCTGGGTTTTTTGCTTATTTCTGCCTTTCGCCCGCGCGTATGATTGCGAGCGATCGTTAAACACTACATCGTAAAGGAGCGTGAAAGACGATGGCAGTCATCACTTCATTGGCGGAAAAAAGGCAGGAAAAGCAGCTTCGCTATGAACGGAACATGTTGCGCGAACTGTCGCTTGAGAAACTACGGAACAAAGCGCTTGAGCACTTTGTTCCGTTTTATACGGCGTATCGGATATTCCCATCCGTTGTTGAGGAAGGCTGCATTGATCTGGCCATTGAAGCGTATTTGCTCGGCGCTCGCTACAGCCGATTCGGCTATTATGGGGAGCCGGCGGACAGCGTACGCTGTCGATGTGCTCAGGAAGAGGAATATTTGATCGATACGCTGTTTGATTTTCTTTGCTTTTGGGGCAATATCGACGACGATTTCCTCAGCCAGTTGCTATATGACGCGTGTGAACAATATATCGCCAACTGGTGGACGGAAGGGTTTGAGCGGGGAAAAAAACGGCGCCGTCTAAAACTTCGCTGAATGAGTTCTATTCCCGCGCCTTGTCCCATATAAGATAGAGAAGGGAAACGTGCGGGAGGAGAAACAATGAGAGAAAAATGGAAGTGGCTGGTCGCTTTTGCTGCCGTCGCCCTTATGAGCACTTTGCTATTTCCGTCTTTATTTTCCGATCTGACATCAACGAAACCATGGAATCTCCCGTTATCGGGGAGAATCATCGTATTGGACCCTGGCCATGGCGGGCCGGACGGCGGCGCCGTCGGTGGTGAGGTGGTGGAAAAGGACATCGCGCTCAACGTGGCGAAAAAGCTGCGCGATTATCTGCAGCAGCAAGGGGCGCTCGTCCTGATGACACGCGAGACGGATCGGGACTTGGCCAGCCCGTCAACACGCGGCTACAGCCGACGAAAAACGGAGGATTTGCTCGAACGAACGGCTTTCGTCAACCGATCGAATGCCGATCTTTTTATCAGCATCCATCTCAACGCCATCCCATCGCCGCGTTGGCGGGGGGCGCAGACGTTTTATTACGGCTCGTTCATCGAAAACGAGCGGCTGGCGAGATTTATCCAAGCGGAATTGCGGCGCAATTTGGAGAACACCCATCGGCTGGCAAAAATGATTGATACCGTCTATTTGCTCAAGCATGCGAAAATCCCCGGCGCGCTCGTCGAGGTCGGGTTTTTGTCGAATCCCGACGAGCGAGAGCTGCTTGCGTCTGATGGCTACCAAACGAAGCTGGCCGCCTCGATTTATAAAGGAGTGCTCCGCTATTTTTCCAACGAACATACGCCCCGCGAGTAGCGGGGATTTTTTATCATCTCGCGCCGAGAAGACCCCCACTTCCACGCATGAGCGCAAGGGGGGATGAATCGGTATTCGCCATCGATCTCCCTCTTGCCAATTGTGCTCGTGCTGCGGGCATCGGCAGGTTGAGGTGAAGTCGCTCGACATCCGCGAGTGGGTGTGCCCGAACTGCGGAGCCGAACATGACCGGGACCATAACGCCGCCCGGAATATCCTGAATGAAGGGCTTCGTTTGCTGTCTTTGTAAGTAAGGCAACCCAACCGTGGGACGCACGGGGATGGCTTGGTTGACAGCCTGCCGTAGGGCGGGTGTTCCCAAGAATCTCCCGCCTCTAAGCGTTAGCGTAGGTGGGAGAGCGTTCAAGGTCGGAACAGAGGAGACAGACAGCCGACCGGTCTTGTTTCGCCAAAAGAAATTAGAAATTCCCCCTTTTCAACTGCAGGGGTGTGAGGGAGCAAGTCAAACATGGCGGCCGTCTGCCGATTTATGGTATGATAACATGTAGAAACGACCATTGATTTGTAAAAGGGTTGGTGAATACGATGTTGACGGAAACTGAAGTGCGCTCCATTCTTGAAAAGATGAAAGATCCCTTTTTAAACAAAACGTTTAAAGAGACGAATGCCATTCAAGAAATCAAAATTAAGGAAGAGAAAAGCCATGTCAGCGTGAAAATCGCGCTCGCCAAAACCGGCACGCCCGAGCAGCTTCGTGTGCAAACGGCGATCGTCCAGCAGCTGAAAGACGCGGGCGCTGCGACGGTCGGGCTGCGGTTCGCCGAACTGCCGCGCGACGTGGTGGAGAAATATAGCGAAAACAAGCAAAAAACGACGTATATCGCCATCGCCAGCGGCAAAGGTGGAGTCGGCAAATCGACCGTTTCCGTCAATTTAGCGGTCGCGCTCGCCCGGCTCGGCAAAAAAGTCGGGTTGATTGACGCGGACATTTACGGGTTCAGCGTTCCGGACATGATGGGAATCACTGAGCGCCCGACGGTGAGGGGCGACAAAATCATCCCAGTCGAACGGTTTGGCGTAAAAGTCATTTCGATGGCCTTTTTCGTCGAGGACAACGCCCCAGTCATTTGGCGCGGCCCGATGCTTGGGAAAATGTTGAACAACTTTTTCAAAGAGGTCGAATGGGGGGATTTGGATTACTTGCTGCTCGACTTGCCGCCTGGCACGGGCGACGTCGCCTTGGACGTCCATACGCTCTTGCCGTCGTGCAAAGAAATTATCGTCACGACTCCGCATCCGACCGCTGCGTTTGTCGCTGCCCGAGCTGGGGCTATGGCGTTGCGCACTGAACACGAAATTATCGGCGTGATCGAAAATATGTCGTACTACGAAAGCCGGAAAACAGGGGAGCGGGAGTATGTCTTCGGCAAGGGTGGCGGAGAAAAGCTGGCCAAAGAGCTGCAAACCGAGCTGTTAGGACAGCTGCCGCTTCAGCAGCCGGATTGGAACGACGACGACTTTGCCCCGTCCGTTTACGCAGAAGATCATCCGATTGGGAAAATTTATATGGATATTGCCCGCAAAATCGTTGCGAAATATTAATCGGTTTCACAAAAAGCGTCCGATGGCGAGAAACCGCCGATTAGAGCGTTGGCGGTTTTCAGCGCACGGACGCTTTTTCGCTTGATTAACCTCCTCCGCCTTGCTGGTTGCCGGTGCTTTCTTCTCCCTCTCCCCCTTCTCCTCCGCCTTCTTCTCCTTGTTTTTCTCCGCCTTGCTGAACCGTTTCAGCTGCTTTCATCAACATGTCTTGAATTTTCGCCTGATACAGCGGGCTGTTCAACGTTTCAGTGATCACCTTTTGCAAATGCTGGCGGAACTCTTTGCTTTTTAAGACATCGATCATGGCTTTTTCCATTTCCGGATCTTTTAAAATATCGATCATTAGCGCCTGGTAATCGGGATCTTTCATGAGTGCCTTCATCATTTTTTCATGTTCTGCCTGCAGCCCTTTGGCAAAACTTTCAGCGAATTTCGGGTCTTTTAACGCACTTTCCCAGAACTTTTTTCCTTGATCGGATGTCAGCATTTGCTGCAGCGTTTCTTTTACAGCTTTTTGATCTATGACCAGCTGCTGCTTCATCTGATCTTCCGACATAATATCTTGAATCGCCTTTTTCCCCTCGTCGGTTTTTAAAATGTCAACAACCATCTTTTTCGTTTCGTCATAATCCGGGGGAGGGGGGCTGATTTCTTGAGGGGCACAGGAACCAAGAACGAGAAAACTGAGCAAGAGGAGCGGTAGGTATTTGTTCATGAAAGTGAGCTCCTTTCTGCAAAAATCCCTCACCCTTAATATGAATGTTGGCGAAAAAAATATGCATGGAGGAGATCAGAGCTGGCTTTTTCACAAGGGCGCTGGTAAAATGGTAAGCGGGTTATGCTGAAATGATGGAGGATGAAGCTGTGAACAGCCGCAAATGGGTGCGTTTATTTTTATCGACGCTGCTGATCGGCGGTATTGCCACGGCGGCCGTCGGCATTGTTTTCAACTGGGAGGAGTTCGGGCGCTTGTTGTTGCGCCTGGAAATGGTCGAATTTATGGCTGTTTTGTTATGGCATATCGGCGTTGGCTTTATTTTCAGCGTTATCAGTCAGGCGGGGTTTTTTGCTTATTTAACCGTCCACCGGTTCGGGCTTGGCATCTTCCGTTCGCTATGGAACGCTGTGCAGGTTGTTTTGATCATGTTCGTGCTGTTCGATTTAGTGTATTTCCGCTACATGACGTTTGCGGACAAGGGCGATTCAATCATTCCGTATCTATTGACCGCATTGTTCATTTTGGTGGTTGGTCTCGTTGTTGCCTACGTCAAGAGCGCACAGACGAACAAAGGGGCGTTCGTTCCGGCTTTGTTCTTTATGGTCGTCGTTACGGTCATTGAATGGTTTCCCGTGTTGCGCATCAACGACCGCGATTGGCTGTATTTGATGTTGATTCCTTTATTAGTATGCAATGCATACCAGCTTCTTATACTGCATAAATTGACAGGCGGCGCGAAACAATAAAGAAAGCAAGGCGCCGCCTGTTTTCTTATGGCAGCCGCGAAAAAAACGGCGTGTTCGCCAAAAGCCAATCATTCCAATTGGCGGCTTGTCTGCCGCCGCAATCCAAGCGCACCGGCGCAGGCCGTTGTCGGAACGTGTCACTCGATCCCACGGCTTTCGGCTTCGCCATTCGCCAACAGCTCGGAGAGGTTGACGTTTTTGTAGCCGTTTTCTTTCATGGAAGCGATAATTTTCGGCAGCGCTTTGGCTGTCTGTTTTGCCGAATCGGATGCGTGAAGGAGCACGATATCGCCCGGTTCCAGGTCCCTCGTGACGTTCTCAACAATTTGGTCTGTCCCAGGGTTGAGCCAGTCTTTCGAGTCAATGCTCCAATGGACGACAGTGTAGCCGAGGGACTGAGCAACCTTTAACACATTTTTGTTGAAGTTCCCCCCAGGGGGGCGCAGCAGCTCAACCTGTTTAATTCCCAACATGTCAAACACTTTTTTCGCCATGATTAAATCTTGACGGATTTTGGCGTTCTCAAGTTCCGTATAGTTGACAAAGTTATATCCCATACTGCCAATCTCATGCCCCTCCTCTTTGATCCGCTTCACCACGGCTGGATGGCGTTCGGCCCATGAGGCGGATAAAAAAAAGGTCGCGTTTTGAATCCCGTGCTGCTTCAAGACATCCAAAATTTTGTCTGCATTCTCATCTCCCCAGCTGATATCGAACGTCAACGCCACCTCATTGCGGGCGTTGTCCACTTTATATACCGCCTTCGGCCCAGAAGGAAGCGAAAAAACTGGACGGTTCATTTCATAAGCGTACAAGACGACGGCGGTGAAAAAGGCGGAGCAGATAATAATGAGAGCTTTTTTCAGCGCCCGTCCGTTCAACGCGTAAAACATGACATCGGCCCCCCTTTTTTGCATTGTAAAATCGTTGTCCTAATAACATCTTATGCGGACAGCCATGGCGGTTATGAAACTTATTTGCCAGTCCTCTTACCGTCGAAGAGATGGAGGAAGCCTCCAGGAACAGTCTGGCGTCGGTTCCTGAAATTCCCTTAAAAAAGATATTGCATTTTTGATTGGTAAGTGGTATATTAAAAATCGTCGCTAATCGGACAGAGTGTTCGATAGCGGTGAGTGACGAAAAGCAACGGAAAAGATCTTGACAAGAAAAAAGAGGCATGTTAGTATAAAAGAGCTGTTTGCAAGAGGAAGCTTCAACTATTCTTCAGTTCAAGACTGCAAACCAGCAGAGAAGTTGTTTCAATGCAGCAACTTTGCGCCTGTGTCTTCTAGTGAATTCGGGGGAATTGGGTTCCTCGGCGCAAAGCTGCAAAGGAGTAAGTCTAGGCAGCAATCTCGTTCCTTGAAAACTGAACGAAACGAAGCGCGAAAGAAAAGCTGAGGCCGCTTTGGCCGAAGCTGGACAATCCGAAAAGCGGAGGCCGCTTGCCTATCGGCGAAACGCGCTGAGAGGCCCGCGAGGAGGCTGTCGCCGTCGTAGCGGGACACGAAGCGTCGCGAGCCGATAGCGGCCGAAGCTGGACAATGCAAAAGCCAATCAACTTTCTTTTGGAGAGTTTGATCCTGGCTCAGGACGAACGCTGGCGGCGTGCCTAATACATGCAAGTCGAGCGGACCAAATCGGAGCTTGCTCTGATTCGGTCAGCGGCGGACGGGTGAGTAACACGTGGGCAACCTGCCCGCAAGACCGGGATAACTCCGGGAAACCGGAGCTAATACCGGATAACACCGAAGACCGCATGGTCTTCGGTTGAAAGGCGGCCTTTGGCTGTCACTTGCGGATGGGCCCGCGGCGCATTAGCTAGTTGGTGAGGTAACGGCTCACCAAGGCGACGATGCGTAGCCGGCCTGAGAGGGTGACCGGCCACACTGGGACTGAGACACGGCCCAGACTCCTACGGGAGGCAGCAGTAGGGAATCTTCCGCAATGGGCGAAAGCCTGACGGAGCGACGCCGCGTGAGCGAAGAAGGCCTTCGGGTCGTAAAGCTCTGTTGTGAGGGACGAAGGAGCGCCGTTCGAAGAGGGCGGCGCGGTGACGGTACCTCACGAGGAAGCCCCGGCTAACTACGTGCCAGCAGCCGCGGTAATACGTAGGGGGCGAGCGTTGTCCGGAATTATTGGGCGTAAAGCGCGCGCAGGCGGTYCCTTAAGTCTGATGTGAAAGCCCACGGCTCAACCGTGGAGGGTCATTGGAAACTGGGGGACTTGAGTGCAGGAGAGGAGAGCGGAATTCCACGTGTAGCGGTGAAATGCGTAGAGATGTGGAGGAACACCAGTGGCGAAGGCGGCTCTCTGGCCTRCAACTGACGCTGAGGCGCGAAAGCGTGGGGAGCAAACAGGATTAGATACCCTGGTAGTCCACGCCGTAAACGATGAGTGCTAAGTGTTAGAGGGGTCACACCCTTTAGTGCTGCAGCTAACGCGATAAGCACTCCGCCTGGGGAGTACGGCCGCAAGGCTGAAACTCAAAGGAATTGACGGGGGCCCGCACAAGCGGTGGAGCATGTGGTTTAATTCGAAGCAACGCGAAGAACCTTACCAGGTCTTGACATCCCCTGACAACCCAAGAGATTGGGCGTTCCCCCTTCGGGGGGACAGGGTGACAGGTGGTGCATGGTTGTCGTCAGCTCGTGTCGTGAGATGTTGGGTTAAGTCCCGCAACGAGCGCAACCCTCGCCTCTAGTTGCCAGCATTCRGTTGGGCACTCTAGAGGGACTGCCGGCGACAAGTCGGAGGAAGGTGGGGATGACGTCAAATCATCATGCCCCTTATGACCTGGGCTACACACGTGCTACAATGGGCGGTACAAAGGGCTGCGAACCCGCGAGGGGGAGCGAATCCCAAAAAGCCGCTCTCAGTTCGGATTGCAGGCTGCAACTCGCCTGCATGAAGCCGGAATCGCTAGTAATCGCGGATCAGCATGCCGCGGTGAATACGTTCCCGGGCCTTGTACACACCGCCCGTCACACCACGAGAGCTTGCAACACCCGAAGTCGGTGAGGCAACCCGCAAGGGAGCCAGCCGCCGAAGGTGGGGCAAGTGATTGGGGTGAAGTCGTAACAAGGTAGCCGTACCGGAAGGTGCGGCTGGATCACCTCCTTTCTAAGGACGAAAAGCRGAAGCGCCGTAATTTCGCCTAAAGACAGCCCGCGTCCTGCGGGCAACGGCGAAATATCGCCATCCTGGCGATCTCGAAGCCAAATGTTCTTCACCCGCWGGGGTGCTTGCACCCCGAGGGGGAAGGTTATTTGGCAGAAGAGAGCCAGGCGCTGGAGCTAGACATTAGTCGTGATTCGGTGCACAACCGCGCTTTCGTTTCGTTCGGTTTTGAAGGAATGAGCAATTCCTTCAGTTGCTTTGCATCTGTGCCTGCGTCTGCTAGCAGGTTCAGGGAAGCAAGATTCCTCGGCACAAGACTGCAGAGAAGCAAATTCAAGAAGCATTCTCGTTTGCGTCTGCGTCTACAAGCGGATTCGGAGAAGCCGAATTCCTCGACGCAAACCAGCGAAGAAGCGAATTCAAAGGAGCTACTTCGTTCCTTGAAAACTAGATAACCGGAAAAGCGGAGGCTCGTTATTTCGCCTAAAAGCGGCCCGCGTCCTGCGGGCAACGGCGAAATATCGCCATCCTGGCGATCGCGATGGGCAAATGTTCTTCGCCTAGAGGGATGTTTACATCCCGAAGGCGAAGGTTATTTGCCCCCGAGCGGCGGCGAGCCGAAGCTAGACAGTAAGGAAGAAGCCGAGAGCGCAATAGGTTAAGCTGGAAAGGGCGCACGGTGGATGCCTTGGCACTAGGAGCCGATGAAGGACGGGGCAAACGCCGAAACGCTTCGGGGAGCTGTAAGCAAGCGTTGATCCGGAGATGTCCGAATGGGGGAACCCACTGTCCGTAATGGGGCAGTATCCATGCCTGAATCCATAGGGCATGGAGGGCACACCCGGGGAACTGAAACATCTTAGTACCCGGAGGAGAAGAAAGCAACCGCGATTCCCTGAGTAGCGGCGAGCGAAACGGGAACAGCCCAAACCAAGAGGCATGTCCTCTTGGGGTTGTAGGACCGCTCACTGTGGGAGTGAGAAAGGAACGGGGTAGACGAACCGGTCTGGAACGGCCGGCCGGAGAAGGTGAGAGCCCTGTAGTCGAAACTTCGTTCCCTCCCGAGCGGATCCTGAGTACGGCGGGACACGGGAAATCCCGTCGGAAGCAGGGAGGACCATCTCCCAAGGCTAAATACTCCCTAGTGACCGATAGTGCACCAGTACCGTGAGGGAAAGGTGAAAAGCACCCCGGGAGGGGAGTGAAAGAGAACCTGAAACCGTGTGCCTACAAGTAGTCAGAGCCCGTTGATGGGTGATGGCGTGCCTTTTGTAGAATGAACCGGCGAGTGACGATGGCGTGCGAGGTTAAGCCGAAGAGGCGGAGCCGCAGCGAAAGCGAGTCTGAATAGGGCGTGAAGTACGTCGTCGTCGACCCGAAACCAGGTGATCTACCCATGTCCAGGGTGAAGGCCGGGTAACACCGGCTGGAGGCCCGAACCCACGCACGTTGAAAAGTGCGGGGATGAGGTGTGGGTAGGGGTGAAATGCCAATCGAACTTGGAGATAGCTGGTTCTCCCCGAAATAGCTTTAGGGCTAGCCTCGGGTTTAAGAGTGTTGGAGGTAGAGCACTGATTGGGCTAGGGGCCCTCAACGGGTTACCGAACCCAGTCAAACTCCGAATGCCAACGACTTATGCCCGGGAGTCAGACTGCGAGTGATAAGATCCGTGGTCGAGAGGGGAACAGCCCAGACCGCCAGCTAAGGCCCCGAAGTGCACGTTCAGTGGAAAAGGATGTGGAGTTGCCGAGACAACCAGGATGTTGGCTTAGAAGCAGCCACCATTTAAAGAGTGCGTAATAGCTCACTGGTCGAGTGACTCTGCGCCGAAAATGTACCGGGGCTAAACGTGCCGCCGAAGCTGCGGGATGACCGTTGGTCATCGGTAGGGGAGCGTTCTAAGGGCAGAGAAGCCAGACCGGAAGGACTGGTGGAGCGCTTAGAAGTGAGAATGCCGGTATGAGTAGCGAAAACAGAGGTGAGAATCCTCTGCGCCGAAAGCCTAAGGGTTCCTGAGGAAGGTTCGTCCGCTCAGGGTTAGTCGGGACCTAAGCCGAGGCCGAAAGGCGTAGGTGATGGACAACAGGTKGAGATTCCTGTACCACCTTCTTCCCGTTTGAGCGATGGGGGGACGCAGGAGGATAGGGCGAGCAGGCGGCTGGAAGAGCCTGTCCAAGCCGTGAGGCTGATCCGCAGGCAAATCCGCGGATCGWAAGGCYAAGCGGTGACGGCGACGGACRYRGTCCGGAAGTCCCCGATTTCACACTGCCAAGAAAAGCCTCTAGCGAGGGAAGAGGTGCCCGTACCGCAAACCGACACAGGTAGGCGAGGAGAGAATCCTAAGGCGCGCGGGAGAACTCTCGTTAAGGAACTCGGCAAAATGACCCCGTAACTTCGGGAGAAGGGGTGCTCTTTGGGGTGAAGAGCYCTGAAGAGCCGCAGTGAAAAGGCCCAAGCGACTGTTTATCAAAAACACAGGTCTCTGCGAAGCCGAAAGGCGACGTATAGGGGCTGACACCTGCCCGGTGCTGGAAGGTTAAGGGGAGCGCTTAGCGGAAGCGAAGGTGCGAACCGAAGCCCCAGTAAACGGCGGCCGTAACTATAACGGTCCTAAGGTAGCGAAATYCCTGGTCGCGTAAGTTCCGACCAGAACGCAGGGGGTAACGACAGGGGCGCTGTCTCAACG